>NZ_JBHXJK010000014.1:37186-106610 GCF_042723255.1 Amycolatopsis thailandensis | reverse complement strand
TCAAAACAACGCACCCCACCCCCGGCGCGATAGGGTGGGTTACCCCGGGTGTCCCCCCCGGCCTACAAAAAATTCTGGGGCCATAACCCCAAATTTTTGGCTTAAAACCCCCCCTTAATGGGCGTCGTCGAGAGCCGATCGGGGTACCTCAGCCGAGTTGAGAGCGCAGCTCCTCCGCGGTCGTGACAGGCCGCTCGCACACGTACCCACGGCACACGTACGCGGCGGCGGCGCCGTCGACCAGCGGACGATCGGCGAGCAGCGGCACGCCGTCGGCGTCGGGTGTCCCGCTCACGACGACGGCACCGTCCGGCAGTGACGCGACGGCCGCGGCCAGCAGGTCCGCGCGCGAAGCGGCGTCCGGCCCGACGACGGCCACCTGGACCGGGCCGGCAGCGGCGGCTTCGGCGACCGTGAGCCAGTGCCCGGCGAACCGCGGCGCGTGGGCGGCGAGCCGTCCCGCACGCGCCAGCGCCTGTTCGGCGGCCTCTCGGTAGCGGCCCACCTGGTCGTGCCCGGCCAGCACGGACGCGGTCAGCAACGCGTTGGCCAGCGCCGACGCACCCGACGGGCTCGCGTTGTCCGTCGGGTCGGAAGGCCGCTGCACCAGGACTTCCGCGTCGTCGGCCGTGTCGTAGTAGGCGCCCGGCGACTCCGGGACGCCGAAATGGGCCAGCGCGAGGTCCAGCAAGGTGATCGCGTCGGCGAGCCAACGCGGTTCTCCGGTCGCCTGGTGGAGTTCGAGCAGCCCTTCGGCGAGGCACGAGTAGTCCTCCAGCACCCCGGCCGTCGTCCCGACGACGCCGTCGCGTGAGGTCCGGCGCAGGCGCCCGTCCACGAAATGGTTCTCCATCAGGAAAGCCGCGGCACGAGCGGCCGCGTCGATCCACTGTGGACGGTCGAGTCGCGAGCCCGCTTTGGCGAGCGCGCCGATCGCGAGCCCGTTCCACGCGGCGATCACCTTGTCGTCACGGGCGGGCTGGGGACGTCCGTTCCGCGAGGTCAGCAGCGCGCGACGGACCCGCTCGTAACGCATTTCGTCCTCTGGATGCGGGTCGCGCAGCCGCAGGGTCGACGCGCCGTGCTCGAAATTGCCCCGCTCGGTGACCTGGAACAGCTCCGCCGCCCAAGCACCGTCTTCCTCGCCGAGCACTTCGGCGAGTTGCGCAGGTGTCCAGACGTACGTGAGCCCCTCGACGCCGTCAGTGTCCGCGTCGAGCGAAGCAGCGAAGCCTCCTTCAGCCGTTCCGAGGTCGCGAAGCAGGAATTCCGCGGTCTCTTCGACCGTCCGCCGCGCGTACTCATGGCCGGTCACGCCGTGGAACTGCGCGTAGAAACGCAAGAGCAAGCCGTTGTCGTACAACATCTTCTCGAAATGCGGCACTTCCCAGCGCGCGTCGACCGAGTAGCGTGCGAAGCCACCGGCGAGCTGGTCGTTCAGCCCGCCGAGCGCCATCGCCTCGGCCGTGTGCTCGACCGAGGCGAGGTCCGACCCGGTGCGCTCGTGATGGCGGAGCAGGAAGTTCACCGCCATCGTCGGCGGGAACTTCGGCGCTCCCCCGAATCCGCCGCTCTCGGCGTCGTACTCCTTGTGCAGCGCGGCGACAGCGGACTCCAACGCCGCACCGTCCACAACGGACTCCGGCAGCGGCCCGCTCTTCTCCGTGAGGTGGGCGATGATCTGCCGGGCACCGGAACGCAGCTCCTCCGGGCGCTCACCCCAGGCCTCGGCGACAGCGACGAGCAGCTGCGAAAACGACGGCATCCCCGGCCGCGGTGAAGGCGGGTAGTAGGTGCCGCAATGGAACGGCTCGCCCTCCGGGGTCAGGAAACACGTCATCGGCCAGCCGCCCTGACCGGTCATCGCCTGCGTGGCCGCCATGTACACCGAGTCGATGTCGGGGCGCTCCTCGCGGTCCACCTTGATGTTGACGAAGTTCGCGTTCATCAGCGTCGCGGTGGCTTCGTCCTCGAAGGATTCGTGCGCCATGACGTGACACCAGTGGCAGGCCGCGTAGCCGACCGAAAGCAGGATCGGTACGTTCCGCCGCTTCGCCTCGGCCAGCGCTTCCTCACCCCAGGGCCACCAGTCCACCGGGTTTTCGGCATGCTGGAGCAGGTACGGACTGGTCGCGGCCTTCAGGCGATTCGACATGCCACCAGGGTCGCACGCGGAAAAGCGGGCGCGCGGAACGGCCTTCTGCGCGACACTGACCCGGTGTTGCTGACCATGACGACCACCCGTGAACCCGCCACCGACCTGGGCTTTCTCCTGCACAAACATCCGGAGAAGGCGCAGCCGGTCACGCTCTCGGCCGGGACGGCGCACGTCTTCTACCCCGAGGCGTCCGACGAGCGCTGCACCGTCGCGCTGCTGGTCGAGATCGACCCTGTCGACCTCGTGCGCGGCGGCGGGACGTCGTTGACCCAGTACGTCAACGACCGGCCGTACGCGGGTGGCTCGTACCTGGCGGTGGCGCTGCGGGCGGCCTTCACCACGGCGCTGGCGGGCCGGTGCGCGAACCGTCCGGAGCTGGTCGACGAACGCTTCCCGCTGGAGATCCGGGTCCCGTCGCTGACCGCGCGCGGCGGCGCCGAGGTCGTCCACAAGCTGTTCGAACCCCTGGGCTGGCAGGTCGAGGCGAAGACGATCCCGCTCGACCCCGAATTCCCGCGGTGGGGCGATTCCCGCTACGTCGACCTCCGGCTGACCGGGACGCAGCGCGTCGTCGACGCGTTGCGGCACCTGTACGTCCTGCTGCCCGCTCTCGACGGCGACAAGCACTACTGGATCGGCCAGGACGAGGCCGACAAGCTGCTGCGCGTCGGCGAGGGCTGGCTCACCGGGCACCCGGAACGGGACCTGATCACCAACCGGTACCTCGAACGACGTCGCCCGATCGTCTCGTACGCGCTCTCGCGGCTGGCCGAAGCGGACGACGTGCCGGCCGAGACCGAAGCCCGCGTCACCGAACTGCCGGACAGGCCCGAACCGCTGGCCGTGCAACGCCACGGGAGCGTGCTCGCGGCGCTCCGGGCGGCGGGCGCGCGGCGCGTGCTCGACCTCGGCTGCGGTGGTGGCGCGCTGCTGCGCGTACTCCAGAAGGAGCCGTCGTTCACCGAGATCGTCGGTGTCGACGTGTCCGCGAGCGCGCTCGACATCGCCGACAAGCGGCTCAAGGACAAAGCGCGGATCACGCTGCGGCAGTCCGCGCTGACCTACGCGGACCCGTCGCTAGCCGGGTACGACGCGGCCGTGCTGATGGAGGTGATCGAGCACGTCGACGAGGAGCGCCTGCCCGCGCTGGAGCACGCCGTGTTCGGTGTGGCCGCGCCGAGGACGGTGCTCGTCACGACCCCGAACGCCGAGTACAACCGGCACTTCGAATTCCTCGAAGAGGGCCGGTTCCGGCACGCCGACCACCGTTTCGAATGGACCCGCGAGCAGTTCCGCTCGTGGGCCGGGGGCGTCGCTTCCCGGCGCGGTTACGACGTCCGCCACCTGCCGGTGGGACAAGAGTCCCAGGAATCAGGACCGCCGACCCAAATGGCGGTCTTCACGTCTCGAAAGGAGGCCGTGGCATGAAACTGACCATTCCCGACATGTCCCTCGTCGTGCTCGTCGGCGCCTCCGGCTCCGGCAAGTCGACCTTCGCGCGGACGCATTTCGCGCCGACGCAGGTGCTGTCCAGCGACTACTTCCGCGGTCTGGTGGCCGACGACGAGAACGACCAGAGCGCGTCGGCCGCCGCTTTCGACGTACTCCACTACGTCGCGGCGAAGCGGCTCGAAGCGGGCCGGATCACGGTGATCGACGCGACGAACGTCCAGCGCGCTTCCCGCGCGAGCCTGCTGAAGCTGGCGAGGGAGCACGACGTCATGCCGACGGCGATCGTGCTGGACCTGCCGGTGAAGGTCTGCCACGAACGCAACGAGGCACGCCCGGACCGCGACTTCGGCGAGCATGTCGTCCGCCGTCAGCGCGGCGAACTGCACCGCTCGCTGAAGTCGTTGGAGCGCGAGGGTTTCCGCCGGGTCCACGTACTGCGCAGCGTCGCCGAGGTCGCCGAGGCGGAGATCGTCGTCGAGCCGCTGCGCAACGACCGCCGCGAGCTGACCGGACCGTTCGACGTCATCGGTGACGTCCACGGCTGCCGCGAGGAACTGGACGAACTGCTCACCGAACTGGGTTACGTCGACGGCGTGCACCCGGAGGGACGGACCGCGGTGTTCGTCGGCGACCTCGTCGACCGCGGCCCCGACACCCCAGGGGTGCTGCGCCGCGTGATGGCGATGAGCGAGGCGGGCAGCGCGCTCGTCGTCTGCGGTAACCACGAACAGAAACTGGTCCGCGCGCTGAACGGGCGCAACGTCAAGGTGACGCACGGTCTCGCGGAGTCGCTGGAGCAGCTTTCGGCTCAGGACGAGGACTTCCGCGCGAAGGCGCACGCGTTCTGCGAAGGACTCATCGCGCACTACGTCCTCGACGGCGGCAAGCTCGTCGTCGCGCACGCCGGTCTGCCCGAGAAGTTCCACGGGCGCGCGTCCGGCCGCGTGCGGAGCACCGCGCTCTACGGTGACACCACCGGCGAGACCGACGAGTACGGCTTGCCGGTGCGGCTGCCGTGGGCCCGCGACTACCGCGGGGCCGCGATGGTCCTCTATGGACACACGCCGACACTGGAACCGGAGTGGATCAACGGCACCATGTGTCTCGACACGGGCTGTGTCTTCGGCGGCAAGCTGACCGCTTTGCGTTACCCGGAGCGGGAAGTCGTCTCGGTGAAGGCGAAGAAGGTCTGGTACGAACCGGCACGCCCGCTCGAACCGGAGCGGCCGCTGGGCGGACGCGAGCCCGCCGTACTGGAGCTCGGCGACGTCACCGGCAAGCGGATCGTCGAGACCCGCCACCACGGCCGGGTCGGGGTTTCCGCCGAACAGTCGGCGGCCGCCCTGGAGGTGATGAGCCGCTTCGCCGTCGACCCGCGCTGGCTGCCGTACCTGCCGCCGACCATGGCGCCGTGTTCGACGTCGGCCCTGGACGACTACCTCGAACACCCGGAAGAGGCTTTCGCCGAGTTCCGCGCGGCGGGGGTCGATCACGTGGTGTGCGAGGAAAAGCACATGGGATCGCGTGCCGTCGTGCTCGTGTGCCGCGACGACGACGTGGCTCCCGCGCGGTTCGGGATCCGGGGACCCGGCGCCGTCTACACCCGCACCGGGCGGCCGTTCTTCACCCCGGAGCAGAACGCGCGGCTGCTCGCCGGCGTACGGGAAGCGGCGGCCGAACTGTTCGAGGAACTGGACACGGGCTGGCTGCTGCTGGACGCCGAACTGCTGCCGTGGAGCGCGAAGGCGGAGTCGCTCATCGCCGGGCAGTACGCGGCCGTCGGCGCGGCGGCTCAGTCCGTGCTGCCCGCGGCTGTCGCCTCCCTGGACGCGGCCGCCGCTCGCGGGATCGACGTGTCTTCGCTTCTGGCGCGGACGCGGACCCGAGAGTCCACTGTGGACGCGTACCGGCGGGCGTACCGGCGCTACTGCTGGCCGACGGACGGCCTCGACGGCGTCCGGCTGGCGCCGTTCCAGGTGCTGGCGTCGGAGGGACACACGTACCACGACCGCCCGCACGAGTGGCACCTCTCGCTGCTGGACCGGCTCACCGGCGACCTGTTCACCCGGACGCGGACCCTGGCAGTCGACACCACCGACCCGGCGTCGGTGGCGCGGGGCGTCGAATGGTGGCTGGACCTGACCGGCGCGGGCGGCGAGGGCATGGTCGTCAAACCGGCGGCGAACCTGACGCGCGGCGCGCGTGGCCTGGTGCAGCCGGGGGTGAAGGTGCGCGGGCGCGAATACCTGCGGATCATCTACGGGCCCGACTACACGCTGCCGGAGAACCTCGAACGGCTGCGCAAGCGCGGGCTGCACCGGAAGCGGGCGCTGGCGTCGCGCGAGTACGCGCTGGGGCTGGAGGCGCTGGAGCGGCTGGCGCGCGGAGAACCGCTGTGGCGGGTGCACGAGTGCGTGTTCGCGGTGCTGGCACTGGAATCGGATCCGGTCGACCCGCGCCTCTGACGCGCTTCGGGCGTCCAGAATGTCATGAGGGGTCCCCTTAGGACGAAAAATGTCCTAAGGGGACCCCTCATGACACTTACCCGGGCCGAGACCCGTCAGTCGGACTTGGTAGCCGGTTTCTCCGCCTTGGCGACGGGCTCCTCGGCGACGGCCTTCTCCTCGGGAGTCTCCTCGGCCGGAGTCCCCTCGGCAGAGGGCTCCTCCGCCGAAGCGGCGGCGGGTTCGTCGAAACTCTCCGGCAGCCGCTTCAGGTGCTTGGTCATCGACCGCACCAGCAGCGCGACGGCGATCAAGAACAGGATCAGGATCAGGAAACCCACCGGCGAAGACTTGCCGAAGTCCTCACCCTGGCCGCCGTTGTCGCCGTTGCCGGGCTGCTGCGCCAGGAACTGCGACGACACCGTCACCGGAACGACGGCGAACGCCGGCACCACGAAACTCATTTAGCCCTCCTTCAAGCCGGCGAACAGATCGTCCTCCGGCAGGGTGCTGTCCACCAGCGAGCGGACCAGCTCGTACTCCTCGGTCGGCCAGACCTCGCGCTGCAGGTCGCGCGGGACGGCGAACCAGCGGCTGTTCGGGTCGATCTGGGTGGCGTGCGCCTTGAGGGCCTCGTCACGCTGCTCGAAGTAGTCGCCGCATTCGACGCGGGTGGTCACCCGGTCCATGACGTCGGCCTTCTCCGGGTCCCACGACTTGAGCCACTCCTCGTACGGCGACTCCAGGCCACGCGCGATCAGGGCGTCGTGGAAGATCGTCATCCTGGCGCGCGAGAACCCGTGCACGTAGTACAGCTTCATCGGCTGCCACGGCTCGCCCGCGTCCGGGTAGCGCCCGGCCTCGCCGGCGGCGTCGAAGGCCGCGACCGAGATCTCGTGCGTGCGGATGTGGTCGGGGTGCGGGTAACCGCCGTTCTCGTCGTAAGTGACGATCACGTGCGGGCGGAACTCGCGGATGACCTTGACCAGGGCGCCGGTCGACTCTTCGAGCGGGATGACCGCGAACGAGCCCTCCGGGACCGGGGGCAGCGGGTCACCCTCGGGCAGGCCCGAGTCGATGAACCCGAGCCAGGCGTGGCTCACGCCGAGGATCTTGGCCGCGCGGGCCATCTCCTCCCGGCGGATCTCGGTCATGTTGGCCAGCACTTCGGGACGGTCCATGGCCGGGTTCAGCACACTGCCCGCTTCGCCACCGGTACAGGTCACGACCATGACCTCGTGCCCCTCGGCGGCGTACCTGGCCATCGTGGCGGCGCCCTTGCTCGACTCGTCGTCGGGGTGCGCGTGCACCGCCATCAGGCGGAGGCGTGACTTCGGCGGTTCATTGGCTAGCACCATGCTCCGAACGTCCCCTTCTCGTTCCCTATTCCCCTGCCACCCTGCCTGACGGCCCGCCCGGCCGGGCGCGGATACTCGAGGGGAACCACTCGCATACGACCCCATTGTCCCTGCGAGCACGACGACACCGACCGGGAGGCCCGGGTTGAGCACGGGACAGGACGCTCCCACCGCGGAAAGCACCCGAACGGACGTGCCCGGGGGCCGGTACGGGAAGTCCCGCGCCGCGAAGCCCGCCCGCTGGCGGCGCGTGCTGTTCGGGGCGATCGCGCTGCTGGTCGGCGGCGGTCTCGCCTACGCCATGTACCTGAACTTCGGCAGCGCGCCCATCGACGGCGAGCGCGTCTCGTTCGCCGAGAAACCGGGCGACGCGATGGAGATCACCATCAACGTGACCAGGGACGACGTGAACCGTCCGGGCGTGTGCGTCGTCCGCGTCCGAGACAAGGCCGGGGCCGAAAGCGGGCGCAAAGAGGTCCTTGTTCAGCCTGGTTCGAAGAACAGCAGGGTGACGACCACCATCAAGAGCATTGGAAAGCCGGTCACGGCTGATATCTTCGGATGCTCATACGACGTACCACGGTACCTGTCAAGGCCATAGCGGCCAACGGGGTGAAACAGGCGCCCAACGCCGAGGCGCGACCGAAATGACCGGCGGCGATACCTCGCGCCGTGTTACTCTGATCTACCGGCACGGCCCAAGACGGGCCGTGTTTTTCCTTTATCTCAACCAGGTCGGCACGCCTTGCCGGTCTGGCGGCCGGCTTGTACACCCAAGCCTGGCAGGCCCCTACGAGGAGATGGTGACCGTGAGCGACACCAAGGTGACCTGGCTGACCCAGGATGCCTACGACAAACTCAAGCAGGAACTCGACCACTACATCGAGCTCCGCCCGGTCATCGCTGCGAAGATCAACGACAGCCGCGAGGAGGGTGACCTCAAGGAGAACGGGGGTTACCACGCCGCCCGCGAAGAGCAGGGTCAGCACGAAGCCCGCATCCGCCACCTCCAGGAACTCCTCCGTTCGGCCAAGGTGGGCGAGCCGCCCGCCAACGACGGCAGCGCGGGACCGGGCAAGGTCCTCACCGTGCGTTACGACGGTGACGACGAGGACGAGAACTTCCTCTTGGCGACTCGCGAAGAGGGCACCGAGGGCGATCTGGACGTCTACTCGCCGGAGTCTCCCCTCGGCAAGGCGCTGCTCGGCGCCAAAGAAGGCGAAACCAGGGAGTACGAGCTGCCCAACGGCAGCATCCAGAAGGTGACGCTCGTCAAGGCCGTGCCGTACACCGGCAAGTGAGTCATTCCGGTCTCCGCAAGGGCGCCCAGCGCCCGGCGGAGACTTCACCGGCGCGCGCCGCTTTGCGGCCGAAGGCCCCGGAAACTCGATGAAGAGGCGCCCCCGTACGCAGCGCGAGTCGACTGCGAACCGGCGCCTCTTCGGCGAGTTTTCGTCAGCGCGCCGATCGACGCTGCGCCCGGCCCGATATGGCCGGGCGCGCATATGAGCCGTTAGCGTGACCTCCGGAGAAATCTGGAGGGAAACGATGAGCGAGCTACCGATCTGCGTCGCCTGCGGCATGCAGTACGCGGAATCCCGGTCCGACTGCCCGATCTGCGAGGACGAACGTCAGTACGTCCCGCGGGCCGGGCAGCAGTGGACCGATCTGAACACCGTCCGCGCGAGCGGGACGTACACGGCTCGCATCGAGGAGCAGGGACCCGGTCTCCTCGGTGTCGGGTCCACCCCCAACTTCGCCATCGGCGAGCGGGCACTGCTGGTCAAGGCCGAATCCGGCAACTTCCTGTGGGACTGCGCGGGCTTCATCGACGACGACCTGGTCGCCCAGGTCCGTGAACTCGGCGGGATCACCGGCATCGCGATCAGCCACCCGCATTACTACACCACCATGGTCGAGTGGGCCCACGCCTTCGACGTGCCCGTGTACCTGCACGAGGGCGACAGGCAGTGGATCGGCAGGCCGGATCCGGCGATCAAGCTGTGGAGCGGCGCGACCCTCGACGTCGCCCCCGACCTGCGGCTGATCAACCTCGGCGTGCATTTCGCCGGCGGGACCGTGCTGCACTGGCCGGGCGGGGAGAACGGTCGCGGCGCGGTGCTCTCCGGCGACATCCTGCAGGTCATCCCGGACCGGCGTTTCGTCGGGATGATGTACAGCTACCCGAACCTGATCCCGGAGCGCCCGGAGATCGTCCGCCGCGCGGCCGAGATGCTCGAACCGTACGAGTTCGAGGCGATCTACGGCGCCTGGTGGGACGCGATCATCCGCACCGACGGGCACGAAGCCGTCCAGCGCTCGGCGAAGCGATACCTGGCCCAGGTGAGTTAGCTCCGGGCCAGCCGTTCCAGCAGCGGCCGTACGCGCGGCGGAACCGGCGTCGACAACGCGATCGACGTCGACGTCCGCCGCACGTACGGCGCGCCGACCACCTCGTCCACCACCCGCTGAAGGTCGTCGTTGTTGCGCGCCACCATGCGCACGAAGAGGTCGCCCTGACCGGTGGTCGCGTGGACCTCGCACACCTCGTCGATCGCGGACAGCGCCTCCGCGACCTCGGCCCGGCGGCCCTGCGCGATCTCCAGGACGGCGAACGCGGTAAGGCCGTACCCCATCGCCGCGAGGTCGAGTTCGGGCGGGAAGCCGCCGAGGATCCCGCGTTCGGTCAGCCGGTCCAGCCGGGCCTGAACGGTGCCCCGCGCGACCCCGAGCCGGCGGGCGCATTCGAGCACACCGAGCCGGGGCGAGTCGGTCAGCAACAGCAGCAGCCGCGCGTCCAGTTCGTCAAGCGATTCCGACATCGCGCTTACCTCCTACGCAGGTTGTCCACTATGACTGCGCCGTCCCCCTCTTCACTGGACATAGTGCGCAGTAAAATCTTTGACCATTGCACATTTTGTCACGCCCTCCGATGCTTCAGGGTATGACGCACACAGTGGAACCCCAGGGTGCTCTTGACGACGTGAGCTACGACCAGCTGCGTCAGCTCGTCGGCCTCGTCGACCACGACTCTTCGACCGATCCCTTCCCGGTGAAGTCGATGGACGCGGTGGTGTTCATCGCGGGCAACGCCACGCAGACCGCGTGGTTCTACCAGGTCGCGTTCGGCATGCAGCTCGTCGCGTACTCCGGCCCCGAGACCGGGAACTTCGAGCGCAAGTCGTTCGTGCTGAAGTCCGGCTCGGCCCGTTTCGTGATCACTGGCGGCGTCAAGCCCGACTCCGAACTGCTCGACCACCACCGCCGCCACGGTGACGGCGTCATCGACCTCGCCCTCGAGGTCGCCGACGTCGACCGCTGCATCGACCACGCCCGCGCGCAGGGCGCCACCGTCCTCGAAGAGCCGCACGACGTCTCCGACGAGCACGGCACCGTCCGGATCGCCGCGATCGCGACCTACGGCGAGACCCGCCACACGCTGATCGACCGGTCGAAGTACACCGGCGTCTACCTGCCCGGCTACGAGCCGCGCGAGAGCAAGATCGTCCGCCCCGAGGGCGCGCCGAAGCGGCTGTTCCAGGCCGTCGACCACTGCGTCGGCAACGTCGAACTCGGCAAGATGGACTACTGGGTCGACTGGTACCACCGTGTCATGGGCTTCGTGAACATGGCGGAGTTCGTCGGCGACGACATCGCGACCGAGTACTCGGCGCTGATGAGCAAGGTGGTCTCCAACGGCAACCACCGCGTCAAGTTCCCGCTCAACGAGCCGGCGATCGCGAAGAAGAAGTCGCAGATCGACGAGTACCTCGAGTTCTACGGCGGCGCGGGCTGCCAGCACATCGCGCTGGCCACCAACGACATCGTCGCGACGGTGAAGGCGATGCGCGCGGCGGGCGTCGAGTTCCTCGACACCCCGGACTCCTACTACGACGACCCGGAGCTGCGCGCGCGGATCGGCGAGGTCCGGGTGCCGATCGAGAAGCTCAAGGAGCACCGCATCCTGGTCGACCGCGACGAGGACGGCTACCTGCTGCAGATCTTCACCAAGCCGATCGGCGACCGCCCGACGGTGTTCTACGAGCTCATCGAGCGGCACGGTTCGCTCGGCTTCGGCAAGGGCAACTTCAAGGCCCTGTTCGAGGCCATCGAGCGTGAACAGGAACGTCGCGGCAACCTCTGACCCCGGCAGTTCGCAGGGCTGAAAGGGCTCCTCATCGCACTTGGTGCGGTGAGGAGCCCTTTCGCTGCGTGACGGGTCCGACTTCGTCGGCGGCGAGTGGTACACCGGACGGGAACTAAACTTCGAGCGCACCCGGAACCGGAGGCTCCCCCGGACCGTCAGTGTGAAGACGTCAGCACGCAGCTTGGAAGGGTCCCGATGCCGGACAACGTCGACGCCAGCGAACGCATGGTGGACAACTGGACGAAGCAGATCCAGGAGACCGCCGCGCGCTATCAGGCGATGGCCGCCCGCGTGCAGGGCCAGACCGTGACCGAGCGGTCGAAGGACAACACCATCGAAGTGACGGTCGATTCGAAGGGCCTGCTCAAGAACCTGGTGATCTCCGAGGCCGTGAGCGGCAAGCGGATGGCCGAGGTCTCGGCGCAGGTCATGCGGCTCGTGCAGCTCGCGCAGTCGCGGATCCCCGAGCTGTTGCAGCAGGCGATGGCCGAAACCGTCGGCACCACCGACGAGACGGCGAACCGGGTGATCACGGAGGCGCAGAGCACCTTCCCGGAGGCTCCGCCCGAGGAGGACCTCGCCCCGCCGGAGCCCGAGCGGCATCACCGCTTCGGTCCGGAGGAGGAAGAACCCCCGCTGCCGCCGTCCTCGCAGACGAGCCCGCCCCAGAATCCACCTCAGCCGAAGCCGATCCCGCGCCGCCGCCGCTCGCAGGACGACGATGACGACGACTTCGGCGGCAGCATCCTTTCCTAGAACGTCCATCCGGCCTGGTAGAGGGGAGAAACCATGGCAGGCAAGGGTTACGAGCTCGGCGCCGACCTCGACGCGCACTCCAAGCAGATCGACGGCATCGCCGACGGGCTGCGCGGCGCGGTCGACGCAGCGCAGCAGGTGAGCATGCCGACCGACGCGTACGGCATCATCTGCCAGCCGTTCCGGATGATGCTCGACCCGGTCGAGGAGTTCGGCATCAACGCGCTGAACAAAGCCGTCGAGGCCGCCACCGCGGTGGCGAACAACGTGCGTTCGGCGTCCAACGCCTACCGGACACAGGACGAGAACTTCGCCGCCGAGTTCAAGAACGCGCAGGTGCCTGACTGATGCCAGAGGGAAACCCGCTCGTCGCGAAGGCCCCGACCGACGGGGACGGCCCGGGGCCGCTGACAGCCGGGAACAGCGACTACGGCTACGGGGCGGGCATCGGCGTCGCCGAGTCGGCCATGGACGCCTTCAACGGCATCTCGAGCGGAGACTGGATCGGCGGCGGGCTCGGCGTGCTGAGCCTCGCCGGCGAGCTCGCCAGCGCCGCGATCGACCCGTTCGGCTACCTGATGTCGTCGGTGGCGTCGTTCCTGATGGAACACATGCAGCCGCTGAAGGACATGCTGGACGCCGTCGCGGGCGACCCGCCGGTCATCCAGTCGTACTCCGAGACCTGGGGCAACGTCGCCAAGAAGCTGGAAGACACCCAGGTCGAGTTCTCGAACGCGGTCAAGAACGGCACCACCGGCTGGACCGGTGACGCGGCCGACAAGTACCGCGAGCAGGCCGCGGAACAGGCGGAGGCGATCAGCGGGGCGGCGACCGTCGCCGGCGCGATCAGCACCGTGGTGATGATCTTCGGCGAGATCGTCTCGTTCGTCCGCGAATTCATCCGCCAGCTGATCGCGGACGCGGTCGGCAAGCTCATTTCCTGGGTCTTGGAGACGGTGTTCTCCCTCGGCTTCGGCACGCCCGTGGTGGTCGCGCAGGCCGTCACCGCGATCGCCGAATGGGCCGCGAGGATCGCCGACAAGCTCAAGGAACTCTGCGACGCGATGCGGCGGGTCTCGCCGCTGCTGGGCAAGCTGGCCGACGTCTTCGAGAAGATCATCAAGGTCTTCGGCAAGATCGCGGGCAAGGTCACCGGCCTGGACGTGATCAACACCAGGAACATCAAGCCGGGCGGTTTCGTCCAGCGCGGTGGCCGCGGTGGGTCCGGCGGGCCCGACGGTGGCGGCACCGGATCCGGTTCCGGGGACGGTCCGGACGGCGACGGTTCCGGCAGCGGGTCGGGCGACGGTTCCAACGGCTCGAACGGCTCCGACGGCGACTCGGGTGGTTCCGGCGATTCCGGGTCGAACGGCGACTCCGGCGGATCGCGCCAAGGCGATTCCGGCGGAGACTCCCCGTCGAGTGCCACCCGTGGCGGTGACGGCGGCGGTTCTTCGTCCACAAGGGACGGCGGCGGCTCGCAGTCCCGCTCCGACGGCGGATCACCCGGTCGCACCGGGGATGGCGACGGACCGTCCACTTCGGACAACGGACTCGGCGGCACGCCCGACGGCGGTGGCGGCTCTCCCAGTGCCGCCCGGTCCGACACGTCGGCCCCGCACACCCGGTCCGACGGTGGTTCTCCCGGCGATTCCGGCACCCCGAACCGCACGCCCGACGGCGGCTCACCGAGCCCGAACCGCGCGGACACCGGCGGTTCGCCGAGCCGCACACCCGACGGCGGTTCCCCGGCACCGCACACCCGCACGGACAGCAGCGGATCCCCCAGCCACACACCCGATGCCAGCTCGTCGACACCGCACACCCGCGCCGACACCGGCGCCTCCCCCAGCCACACACCCGACGGGGGCTCCCCCGCACCGCACACCCGCACGGACAGCGGCGGCTCCCCGAGCCACACACCCGACGGCAGCTCGTCGACACCGCACACGCGAGCCGACACCGGCGGCTCCCCCAGCCACACGCCGGACGCCGGTTCCCCCGCACCGCACACCCGCGCGGACAGCGGCGGTTCGCCGAGCCACACCGGCGACGGCGGCGGCGCGCCCCGGACGCACGGCGGTGACGGCGGCGGTTCGCCCACCCCGCGCTCCGACCCGTCGCCCGGCCACCACACCGGCGACAACGGCAGCCCCACCAGGCCGACCGACAGCGGCACGACGACCAGCGGCACCGCGCCCACGGCACCGCGTGTCGGCGACGCCGGCCCGTCCCACCTTCCGTCGCAGCGTGGCGGTGCCGGCGGCGACGGTTCGCCCGGTGTCCCGCCCCAGGGTCAGCCGATGGCAGGCGGCATGCCGCCGCAAGGCGGTCCGGGTGGCGCCCCCGGCGGCACCCCGGGTTCGCCCGGCGGCAGGCCGCCGGGCGGCGGCTGGACGGGCACGCCCGGTTCGCCGCGCACGCCAGACCCGCACGGTCCGCGTACTCCCGACACCCACACCGGCCCCAGCCGCGGCCCAGGTCAGACAGGCCCGGGTGGACGGCCGAACCAGCCGCATCAGCCGCAGCCGGTCGCGCGCGGCAACGACTTCGGCCCCGGCGTACAGCCGCACACCGGCACGCCCGGTTCACCGGGCACGCACGGCCCCGGCAACCGGCCCGGCAACAGCGGTCCCGGCAACACGGGGCCGGGCGGCCGAGGCCCCGGCGGCCACTCCGGGCCGCCGCATTCGCCGGACGGTCACGGCCCCGACGGGCACGGTCCGCGTCAGGACCCGAACGGCCACCCCGACGGTTCACCGCACGACCGGGGTCCCGACGGCGAGCCGGATCGTCCGCTGACGCCGGACGAGGTCAACCAGCGGCACTCCGAGGGCACCCCCGCGGGCAGCTCGTACCACCGCGGCGACCCGGACATGGGCGACCTCCCGCACCGGGTCCAGCCGGATCCGGACGGCCGCTACACCGTCGACGTGCACGTCACCCCGGATGGGCACGCCCGCATCGGCAACCGCACCTACACCCCGGAGGAATTCGCGGACATCCTGCGCCGCAACGGGGACTACGACGGCCGCCCGATCCGGCTGATCGGCTGTGACGCGGGCTCGAACGACTTCGCGCGCCGTCTGTCGCGGGAACTCGACACCGAGGTCATGGCGCCGAGCAAACCGGCGTGGACCGACTCGAACGGGCGCGTCTTCTCGTCCGACTACGAGATCGGCCCCGACGGCCGCCCCCGGCCCAAGATCCCGCCGAACGGCGAATGGGACGTCCACAGCCCCGACGGCACCGCCCGCCGGGCGAGCGACGACGGCTTCACCCCGGACACCTCGCACGCGGACAAGCACGACGTGGACGCCGACAGCGCCCGCGACCGCGGCCAGGGCGACGACCACAACCCCCAGCACCAGATCGAGGGGCGCTGGGAAGAGCCCGACTTCACCCCGCCCGCGCGCCCCGTCCAGCTGGGCGGCGACCAGTCGTTCTTCGACCCGACGACGCCTCCGCGCAAGCTCGACGCGAACACCCGGTACGACGTCACCGACGCGGACGGCAACGTGCGCAGCCGGGTCTACACCGACGCGAACGGCAACGTCACGCACGTCGACGCCGTCGCGCCGAACAAACTGAACGGCCCCGGCAACCCGGAGATCATGCGCCCGGCGCCGAACTCCGACTACCGCGTGCAGGTCGGCCATCGGAACGACACCTTCCCGACCGACGCGGACGGCAACGTCCGGACGGTGACGCACACCGATGTGAAGACCCAGCACGGCCGCCAGGACGTGACCAGGATCGACCACATCGAGTCGCCGCCGAAGCCCCGTGACCAGGTGCGGATCGAGGCCGACGACCCGCGGGCGCCCGGCGCGAACGACGCGTTCAGCCGGCGCACCGACCTCGAACCGAACACCCGCTACCACGTCACGGACGCCGACGGGAACCCCCGCGGCAGCTTCCAGACCGACGGCGACCGCAAGGTCAGGTGGGTCGAAACCCCCGAAAGCACACCGGACCGGCCGAACCCCGAACTCCGGGAACCGCTGCCCGACAGCAACTACCGGATCGACCGGGGGCCGCTTCACGAGGAGTACCACGTCGGGCCGGACGGGCGGCCGGAACACGGCCAGGAGTTCAACCCGCCGTCACCGCAGGGCGATTCGGTCCCGCACCCGAACGCGGTCCGGCAGGACCAGCCCTTCAACCGCCTCCACGCCAACGAGGACGGCAGCCCGAAGCTCGACGCGGACGGCAATCCCACGCTCAAGCCGAACAGCGTGCACCAGCCGACCGACGAGTACGGGCATCCGCGAGGCGACTTCTACACCGACGACACGGGGCGCATCACCCACGTCGACACCACCAGTGGTCAACGCGGCCGGACGAACTCCGAGGTGGGGGCCGCCGAGGGCGCGGACATCACCCAGGACGGTCATTACGGCACCAAGAACGCCAGCAAGGTCCAGGATTCCTGGCCCGCTCCCGATCGCGAGCTGACCTACTCGCATCAGCCGCCGCCGGGAAGCAAGGATCCGCGCGGATTCGTCGACGGCGACCCGGACGCGATCAGCGACGCCGAGCGAAAGGCGATCAGCGACAAGATCGCCGCCAAGGATCCGATCGCGGGCCGCGACAACCTGCCGCCCAACACGCGCATCCACGTGGTGGACAAGGACGGCCTGCCATACGGCTCGTTCCAGACCGGGCCGGACGGCAAGATCACCCACCTGCACACCGGGCAGCCGTTCAACCCGGATCTGAACTATCCGCCGCCCAACGCGACCATCCGCGTCGATCACGGCCTGGAAATGCACGACAAGGACGGCAACCCGTTGCACCGTCGTTCACCGGGCGAGATCCACCGCACCGACGAGCGGGGCAACTCGGTGGTGACCTCCGCACCGCCGGATCCCGGTGGCGCCAGCAATATCCGGCGCGACGGCACGGCGCAGTCCACGGTCGGCGCGGAAGGCGGGAAGGACGCGTCGGGGAAGAACATCGACGACGGCGGCCATCACCGCGGCACGTCCGTCGGCGGCTCCGGCGAAGGGAACAACCAAGGCACGCAAGGTCGCGTGGACAACAGCAACGCGGGCGCCAAGGAGGTCGAAGGGATCTACGACCCCAAGGACAGCTGGTACCAGATGGAGCGGGATCGGGACGACAGCGGCCTCGCCGGTACGTTGGAGAACGAAGATGTCTTCGAGCTCCGGGATCCCGGCGTCAACGACTCGCACACCCGCCAATACCGTGCCTACGGTCCGGACGCCGAAGGCCGGATCTCGGTAATCGTCAGGAGCTTCCCCAATGACCACAACGACCCACTCTGGCCCCGTGACTTCCGGGGGTGAGAGTCACGAGGACCTGATCCAGCAGCTCGGCACCGCGCTGCTGAATCTCGTCCCCGTGGAAGGCTGGCGGCGCATCGACCTGGTCAGCGCGATGACGGTACCGGCGCAGGACCTCGGCCTCACCGTGATCATGGACGACGGTTCCCGGCCGGAGATCGCGCCGCCGCACGAGCTGAACGTGATCCTGGCGAAGCTGCGCACGCTGCTGTACCAGCGCGGCCGCGGCACCTGGTTCTCCGCCCGGATCTCGATGAACCCGCCGGGGGCGATCTTCTACAACTACAACAACGACTACGAACCGGTGCTCACTCCGCCGATGGAGCCGGAACACTACGTCGAAGACCTGAAGATGTTCCCCAGGGATCCTGACCACATCCCGGCTTGGCTCGGCGAGAAGCTCGCGGCGGCGGAAGACAAGGAGCGGAACTGATGCCCATGCCCGTTGTGCCCACGAGCGCGGCACAGGCCAATCAGCTGTTCAAGGAGTTCACCACCTGGATGGTGCATTCCGTACCGTCGGATTACGAGCAGCTGTTCCTCGTCTTCCGTTCCGTGGGCGACTACGTCGAGATCTCCGCCAACGTGCTGACCGTGATGGGCACGAGCACGCCGTGGACGCCGCCGTCAGGGGTCGCGGACTTCTTCGTGGACCTGCGGGACAGCATGGCGCAACCGGGCGAGGGAGCTTGGACCTCTGTCCGGTACCACATGGTGCACCCAGGCGGGTACTCCACGGAGTACGACTGGGACGGCGAACCCGCTTGGGATCACGTCCCACCCGCCCGGTTCTTCGCCCAGGAACTGGAGCGCTACCCGCGAACCGGCGAGCGCGCGGAGTGGCTTCAGCGACGTGCCGCCGGCCAGGCGGACTGATCATCGGTGAGTGAGGGGACATGAGCCGGCCACAGGCGCCGTTGAACCAGCAGCAGCAACAGCAGCTCGTCTGGCAGATCGGCCATGCCCTCGCGACGCCGCTGCCGCCCGGCTGGCGGCAGATGCGCGTCGAGTACCGGGCGGCGGGCAGGCACGTCGAGGCCGACCTGCTCGTCACCGGTCAGGACGGGCTGCCGCGCCCGGTCCAGCCGAGTCCGGAAGCGGTGCAGCTGCTCGGGAACCTGCGGGCGGGGATGTACCAGCCCGGCCGGGGCACCTGGCTGAGCGCCATCCTGGTCTACGGCTCGGCGACCGTGCTCAGCACCGACTTCCTCGCCGACGTCGAGCCGCCGTGGCGGCAGGCGCCGCCGCCGATCGGGTTCCAGGACGAACTCCGGTTCTTCCCGCGGGCGGAGCAGAACATCCCGCCGTGGCTGCGGCAGCGCATCGGTCTCGACGTCGCTCCGCCCGCCGGGGCGCCGGTGGCCACCCCCGCCGCCGAGACCCCGGAGGACTTGCGCTCACCACGCGTCTACGACGCTCTCGACGAGTCGGGCCGTCCGGTGGTGAACCGTGAGCCGTTGTCCCCGGCCGAACGGGACCGCGTGCTGGAGTACCTCGACGGCGCTCCGGTCGTGCTGGCGTCGCGGAGCTACGACGCCGACGCGTTCGATCCCGACCGGGAACCGTTGGTGCCGTTGAACTTCCGGACGGACGGCCGCTGGTACTGGCCGGGCGCGGTCGCCTACTACCTGCGCGAGCACGACGTGGCCCCCGATCCCGAACTGCTCGGTCACATCCGGGCGTCGCGCTTCACCTTGCCCGAGGTCGGCGAGCCCGAACGCGAACTCGCGGTCGCCGCCATCACGGGACAATCGTCCACTTAGGACTCATCGATCCGGCCGATGATCCGGACCGCTCGGCGTCCGGATCATGCCACCGGGCGGATACGTCACGTGACAACTTCGCCATCCGGGTACTCTTGACGTCGGCGGCGAAGGCGACCAGGGAGCACACATGGCACGGGGGAACATCGGCAGGGTCCGGACGACCCGCTCCGCCGGGTTGCTCCCGGTCGTGCTGGCGCTCACTTCGGCCGCCCTGCTGACCGGCGCCGCCGTGTACACGGTCGATCGCGCCGGCTGCGTGGACCCGGGCCAGTACATCCGGCACGACAACCACATCGAACTCGTCGGCGGCTGCGTGGACGGCGCCGAACTGCCCGCCGCACCGCAAGGGACCTCGCACGAGGCGGACGCGAAGAGCGGCGCGACACCCGGCAACTTCCGCCCGTAACCGGGGCATTTCCTCCCACCACACCGCGCTGACCAGCGCGAACAGAGCAAGGGACCCTTGCTCACGTTCGTTAGCGTGCTAACCAACGTGAGCAAAGGTCCCTTGCTTCCGCCCTGGGCCCGGCGGCGGTCAGCCCAGGGCCTTGGCCAGATCGTCGACCAGGTCGCTGCCGTCCTCGATGCCGACGGACAGGCGCAGCAGGTTGTCCGGCACCTCCAGGGTCGACCCGGCGGTGCTCGCGTGGGTCATCCGGCCCGGGTGCTCGATGAGCGATTCGATCCCGCCCAGCGACTCGGCGAGGATGAACAGCTTCGTCTTCGACGCGACCTCGAGCGCGGCCTGCTCACCGTCAACGTGGGTGAACGAGATCATCCCGCCGAACCGCCGCATCTGCTTCGACGCGACTTCGTGGCCGGGGTGCTCCGGCAGGCCGGGGTAGTAGACGCGCTCGACCTTCGGGTGCTTCAGCAGCATCCGGGCGATCAGCTCGGCGTTGTCGCTGTGCCGCTCCATCCGCAGCGCGAGCGTCTTGATCCCGCGCAGGGTCAGCCACGCGTCGAACGGGCCGGGCACCGCGCCCGCCGCGTTGCGCAGGTAGAACAGCTGCTCGCGGAGCTCGTCCTCGTTCGTCAGGATCGCGCCGCCGACGACGTCGGAGTGCCCGCCGAGGTACTTGGTCGTCGAGTGCAGGACGACGTCGGCACCCAGCGAAAGCGGGTTCTGCAAGTACGGGGTGGCGAAGGTGTTGTCGACGACCAGGCGGGCGCCGGCGCCGTGCGCGACCTCGGCCAGCGCGGCGATGTCGGCGATCCCCAGCATCGGGTTCGTCGGCGACTCGCACCAGATCAGCTTCGTCTCCGGCCGGATCGCGGCGCGGACCTCGGCGATGTTCCCCAGGTCGGCGACCGTGTGCTCGACGCCCCACAGGCTGAGCACCTTGTCGATCAGCCGGAAGGTGCCGCCGTACGCGTCGTTGCCGAGCACGAGGTGGTCACCGGGCCGCAGGGTCGCCCGCAGCAGGACGTCACTGGCCGCCATCCCGGACGCGTAGGCCAGACCGTGCCGGGCTCCTTCGAGCGCCGCGAGCGCGACCTCCAGCGCGGTGCGCGTGGGGTTGGCGGTGCGGGAGTACTCGTAGTCGCCTTCGCGCGTTCCGCCGACGCCGTCCTGCGCATAAGTCGAGGTCTGGTAGATCGGCACGATGACCGCGCCGGTCCGGGGGTCAGGGGTCTGCCCGGCGTGGATCGCGCGTGTCTCGAAGCCCAGCAGAGAGTAGTCGTCGGCCATACAGTCCAGGGTACGACCACACCCTCGAGATCCCATCGTCTGGGATCGAACTCACCACTGGCCGGGTGGCGGGGCCTGCTGCTGGGGACCGGGAACCGGAGGAGGTCCGGCTGGTGGATACCCGGGCGGATATCCGAAGTTCGACGGCATGGCGGTCGCGGGCTGCTTCTTGGCCGCGATCCAGCGCCCCGTCGGTGGGAGCAGCGCGAGCACGAGGGTCGGGATCGCCGGTATCAGCACCAGGATGAGAAGCCAGCCGAAACCGAAGTGCAGGAGTACCCCGCTGTAGGAGAAGAAAAAGAACGAGCCGGTCGCCCGGAACACAAAGGCCAGTGCCACGCAGACGAGCGCGATCCCGGCTCCGATCACGGTGAGTATCCGTCCGGCGCCTTTGCCCAGAAGCAGCAGGATCCCGCCGCTCAGGAGCAAGGCCGCGGTGACGAAGTCGAGCACCGCGCCGATGACGAGGAAATCGACGGTGAAATCGACGAGCTCGATGACGTGGAAGGCGACTCCGGCGAGGAACCAGAGCCCACCGAGGATCCCGAAGATCCCGGCGATCATCCCGGTGGCACCGCTCGGTCGCCGTGCCGTTCCCGGCGGCGGATAAGCACCGGGTGGCGGATATCCACCCTGCGGCGGGTACTGCTGAAACGTCATCGCTCCCCCTGTCGAACTCTTCGGCTCATCCTGTCAGCCCGGCTACCAGCCGGGAAGCCGATCCTGCTTCGAAGGCTCTTCCTCGGGGCCCCGCCGTCCTTCGAGCCAATCCGAAGTCGACCGGACCACCGAGAGCACCAAGGCGGCGACGGCCATCCCGAACAACAGGAAGGTGGCGAAGTCGCTCGTGATCAACGGTTCCCCGTCCACCTCGGCGAAGAAATAGGGCCGGATGTCGCCGTTCGCGAGGACGGAGGCCGCCAGCGCGAGCGCCGCCCCGACGACCACGAGGGTGCGGCCGAGGAACTTCCGCATGAGCAGCAGGACGCCGCCCAGGAACAGGGTGGCCACGAGCAACCCGTTCCAGGCGACCCCCACGAAATACCGCGGCTCCGGTTCGAAAACCGCGAGCTGCATGACGAAGGCTCCCGCTTCGGACAGGTACCGCATGCCGCACAGGAAGGCGAGGACGGCCGCGCCGATGGCGGTCCCCGAAGACTGATCAGTACTCATGAACTCCCCCAAGCCGAGTTGAAGGATCCACGATCTCACCAACCGCGTGGCTGGGGAAGCTGATTCCGCGGCCGGTAGGGCTGCGCCGGCGTCGGCCGCCAGCGCAGGTACTTCAGCGTCGGCGGGATGACCGCGAAGATCAGCGTGAACGGGGCGACCACGAACAGGGCCACCCGCGCGATGGCGGCGAACGACTCGAACTCGAACTGCAGGCGGAAGTACAGACCGTAGGAAGCGTTGAACGCCAACGGTTCCAGCAGGACTGCGGCGATCACCATCAGCGAACCGAGCGTCAGCAGCACCGCGCCGGCGACCGAGCGGAAGAACGCCGACAGCGCCCCGATCAACAGGAGCAGCGCGGCCAGCAGGTACAGCCCCAGCGCGGTCAGCACGAGACCGGGCATGTCACCGATGCTGAACCCCGGTGGCAGCTCGAGGAAGAAGTAGACCGGGAGGTACCCCGAGGTACCCGCGGCGATCAGCCCGAGGAACCCCGCGATGATCGCCGTCGCCCCGTTCGGCCGGGCTTGCGGCGGGTGATAGCCGAATCCGGGAGGGCCGGGCTGTCCGGGATATCCGTACGGACCGCTCACGTCGCCCCCATCGGCCGGTCTGGGTTAACGGCGCTCACCCTAGCCCGGTGAACCTGGCCGCGGCAGGTGAATCCGAAGACATCCGCGAAAACAGAACGCCCCCGGCCGACGGGCCGGGGGCGTTCCGGGAGAAACCGTTCAGTGGTGGCGAATCACCACTGCTGCGGGGGCTGACCGGGCTGCTGACCCGGCTGGCCGAATCCGCCGCTGGGCGGACCCTGCTGTCCGGGCTGCTGCCCGAAACCACCGGGCTGCTGCGGCTGGCCGAAGCCACCCTGCGGCGGCTGACCCGGCTGCCCGAAACCACCGCTGGGCGGACCGGCCTGTCCGGGCTGCTGCCCGAAACCGCCGGGCTGGCCCTGCTGCGGGAAACCACCCGAAGGCGGGCCAGGCTGGCCGGGCTGGCCGTAGGGACCAGGCTGCGGCTGACCGTACGGACCGGGCTGCCCCGGCTGGCCGAAGCCACCCTGCGGCGGGCCGCCGAAACCGCCGGGCTGGCCGCTCTGCGGCGCGCCGAGCACCGAACCGCCACCGCCGAGACCGACGAACTGCGCGGTCGCCGGGATGAGACCCACCACGCCCACGATCACGATCAGGATGCCGAAGATCAGGTGCGGCAAGCCGATCCCGATGCTGGCGCCGCTCGGGACGCGGTCGCCCGACGCGGTGGTGGCGCCCAGGAGCAGGATGCCGAAGAGGAGCAGCAGCGCGCCGCCCGCGGTGACCGCGATCGGCACGATCTTCTTGATCGAGGCCGGGAGCTTGCCCGCCAGGGCGAGGCCGGCACCGGCCGCCGTCGCGATGAGCGAAGCGACCAGAAGCAGGATCACGTAGAGCCAGACGGTGCCGGGCGAAGCCAGGCCGAACTGGTCGAGAAGCTTGTTGACAGCCTCTTCGCCGAGCTTGGATGACTGGGCGTCGATGCCTTCGGAGTACTCGCTCGCGTCGCCGAAGTAGACGAAGCTGAAGATCAGCGCGAGAAGACCGAGAAGGCCGACGAGGCCACCGGCGATGAAACCGAACAGCGGGTTCCCGCCGCCACCACCGGCGGGAGCGGGGCTGTAGCCCTGCGGTCCGCCGAAACCGGGCTGCTGGCCGAATCCGCCCTGGGGCGGTCCGCCGAAGCCCTGCTGCGGCTGGCCGAAACCGGGCTGCGGCTGGCCCTGCGACGGGTCGAACCCACCCTGCGGGGGACCGCCGAAGCCCTGCTGCTGACCGAAACCGCCACCCTGCGCGCCGTAGGCACCGGCGGCGGGGTTGTCGGCCGCGCTCGGCGGCGGGGCGTACGGGATGGCGGGCGGCTGCGAACCAGGCGGCACGAGCTGGGTGGACTCGCTGGCGGGGGTCTCCCCGCCCGAGCTCACCGGCTGCACGACCTGCGTCGCGTTCGCGTCGCCGGAACCCGGCTGGACCGGCTGCACGACCTGCGTGGGCTCCGGCGTGTCGCCGAACCCGCCACCCTGGGGCTGCTCATAGGTGGGCTGCTGCCCGTACTGCGGTTGCCCGTAGTCGGGCTGGGCCGGCGGCTGGCCGGGCTGCACCACCTGGGTCGGTTCCGGGGAACCGAACGGGTTGTCTTGCTGCGGCTGAGGGCCACTCGGGGGTCCCTGCGGTGGCTGGGCGCCACCCCAAGGCTGATTCGGTGGCTGCGGAGCACTCATTTGGGTCTTGAACCCCCTTGACGAGGACATAAAAGTTCAACTCAACCGACACGCTATCGGATAGCCGGGTGGGCCGCTCGTAACGCCCCGGCCCGACCATCCGATGAAATACCTCTTTACCGTCCCGCGAGAAACGCGAGCAGGTCGTGCCGGGTGACGACCCCCGCCGGCTTGCCGTCGACCAGCACCAACGCGCCGTCCGCGCCCGAGAGCGCGTTCATCGCCGAACTCACCTGTTCGCCGGCGCCGATGGTCGGCAGCGGCGGCGACATGTGCTGTTCGAGCCTGTCGGCCAGCTGCGCCTTGCCGGTGAAGAGCGCTTCGAGCAGATCGCGCTCGTTGACCGCGCCGACGACCTCGGCCGCCATGACCGGCGGTTCCGCGGAGACGACGGGCATCTGGCTGACGCCGAACTCGGAGAGGATCGCCACCGCTTCGGCGACGGTCTCGTTCGGGTGACTGTGCACCAGGCTGGGCAGCGAGCCGCTCTTCTTCATCAGGACGTCGCCGACGGTCGCGCCGCTGGAGTCCGGCGGCAGGAAGCCGTACGAGGACATCCAGCTGTCGTTGAACACCTTGGTGAGGTAGCCGCGGCCGCCGTCGGGCAGGAGCACGACGACGACGTCGTCCGGGCCGAGGCCCTCGGCGAGCTTGAGCGCGGCGGCGACGGCCATACCGCACGAGCCGCCGACGAGCAGTCCTTCTTCGAGCGCGAGGCGGCGGGTGATGTCGAAGGAGTGCGCGTCCGACACCGCGATGATCTGGTCGGCGACGTCCCGGTCGTAGGTCTCCGGCCAGAAGTCCTCGCCGACGCCCTCGACCAGGTACGGCCGCCCGGTCCCGCCGGAGTACACCGAGCCCTCGGGGTCCGCGCCGACGACCTGGACGCGGCCGTCGCTGACCTCCTTGAGGTACTTGCCGGTGCCCGAGATGGTGCCGCCCGTGCCGACGCCCGCGACGAAATGCGTGATCTTGCCCTCGGTCTGGCGCCAGAGTTCCGGGCCGGTCGAGTGGTAGTGGCTGGCCGGGTTCTCCGGGTTGGCGTACTGGTTCGGCTTCCAGGCGCCCTCGATCTCGCGCACGAGGCGGTCGGAGACGTTGTAGTAGGAGTCCGGGTGCTCCGGCGCCACCGCCGTCGGGCAGACCACGACACGGGCGCCGTAGGCCTTGAGCACGTTGCGCTTGTCCTCGCTGACCTTGTCCGGGCAGACGAACACGCACTTGTATCCCTTGCGCTGCGCCACCATGGCGAGCCCGACACCGGTGTTGCCGGAGGTCGGTTCGACGATGGTGCCGCCGGGCTTCAGCTCGCCGGAGCGCTCCGCGGCTTCGATCATCCGCAGCGCGATGCGGTCCTTGACGCTGCCGCCGGGGTTGACGTACTCGACCTTGGCCAGGATGAGCGGCTGCAGCCCCTCGGCCAGTGCGTTCAGCTTGACCAGAGGGGTGTTGCCCACGAGGTCCACGATGTGCTCGACGTATTCCACGCTGACAGCCTAAACGCCGCAGGTCGCGATATGTCCACTCAACCGGCCGGGGCCACGGGTCACGTCGGAAAGAGTGGCGTGGATCGCGTTCGCCTTTGACCCGCACCTCCCTCCGGTGGAGGATGCGAGGTGAGCAACCGCTTAGCGCGTGTCTGGATCGAGAACAAGGGAGTGTCGTTCCATGCCCGAAGCCGTCATCGTGTCCACCGCCCGATCCCCGATCGGCCGCGCCGGCAAGGGATCGCTGGTGAGCATCCGCCCGGACGATCTCACCGCGCAGATGGTCCGCGCCGCGCTCGACAAGGTCCCCGAGCTCGACCCGACGCAGATCGAAGACCTCATGCTGGGCTGTGGTCTCCCCGGTGGCGAGCAGGGCTTCAACATGGGCCGCGCGGTCGCCGTCGAACTCGGCTACGACCACCTGCCCGGCTGCACGATCACGCGGTACTGCTCCTCCAGCCTCCAAACCACCCGCATGGCGCTGCACGCGATCAAGGCCGGCGAAGGCGACGTGTTCATCTCCGCCGGTGTCGAGACCGTTTCGCGCTTCGCCAACGGCAGCTCGGACTCCTGGCCGAACACGCACAACCCGCTGTTCGCCGATGCCGAGGCCCGCACCGCGCAGGTGGCGGCCGAGGGCGCCGACAGCTGGACCGACCCGCGCGAGAACGGCGTGCTTCCCGACGTCTACATCGCGATGGGCCAGACCGCCGAGAACCTGGCGCGGTTGAAGAACGTGTCCCGTGAGGAGATGGACGAGTTCGGCGTCCGTTCGCAGAACCTCGCCGAGAAGGCGATCGCGGACGGCTTCTGGGCCAACGACATCACCCCGGTGACCCTGCCGGACGGCACCGTGGTCTCGAAGGACGACGGCCCGCGCGCCGGTGTCACCCTCGAAGGCGTCTCCGGCCTCAAGCCGGTCTTCCGCCCCGACGGCCGGATCACCGCGGGCAACTGCTGCGCGCTCAACGACGGTGCCGCGGCGCTGATCGTCATGTCCGACACCAAGGCGAAGGAACTCGGCCTCACGCCGCTGGCCCGCGTCGTCTCGACCGGTGTTTCCGGGCTGTCGCCGGAGATCATGGGCTACGGCCCGGTCGAAGCGTCGAAGCGGGCCCTCGCGCGCGCCGGGATGTCGATCGGCGACATCGACCTCGTCGAGATCAACGAAGCGTTCGCCGCGCAGGTCATCCCGTCGTACAAGGACCTCGGGATCGACCTCGACAAGCTGAACGTCAACGGCGGCGCGATCGCTGTCGGCCACCCGTTCGGCATGACCGGCGCGCGGATCACGTCCACGCTGATCAACTCGCTGCGGCACCACGACAAGCAGTTCGGCCTCGAGACGATGTGCGTCGGCGGCGGCCAGGGCATGGCGATGGTGCTGGAGCGCCTCTCCTGACCTCCTGAACTGCGAAAAGAGAGCAAGGGACCTTTGCTCACGTTCGTTAGCACGCTAACTGACGTGAGCAAAGGTCCCTTGCTTCTTCCCCGGCCCTAGTGGGTCATGATCGGCGGGGCCGCGGCGACCTCACCGTCGACGCCTTCCGGCAGCGCCGGCTTGGTCTTCGGCAGGAACGCCGCCGGGATCAGGCACAGCGCGAGCAGGATCATCGACCACAGGAACGTCGTCGAGAACGAGTCCGCGGTCAGCCCCGAAGCCGCCTCGTGCGTCGCCGGGTTCATCACCGCGGCGGTCGCGGCCAGCTGCCCCTGCGCGGTCGGCACGCCGAACTTCCCGGCCAGCAACGCCGCCAGGATGATCGACAGCACCGCGGCGCCGATCGCCCCCGCGGTCTGCTGCAGGATGTTCGTCGCTGTCGACGCCTTCGCCATGTCCTGCGGCTTGAGCGTCTGCAGCGCGGCCGAGGTGATCGGCATCATCGTCGCGCCCATGCCGAGCCCCATCACGAACAGCGCCGAAAGCAGCAGCCAGTAGGGCGTCGTCGCGGTGAGCTGGGTGAAGGCGATCAGCCCGGCGAGCATCAGCACGAGACCGGGCAGCACGATCTTCCGCGCGCCGATCTTGTCCGCGAACCGGCCCGCGATCGGCATGGTCAGCATCGCGCCGACACCCTGCGGGGCGAGCAGAAGACCGGCGTTCATCGCCGATTCACCACGCGCCAGCACGAAATACGTCGGCAGGAGCAGCATCGCGCCGAAGAACGCGACGCAGAAGAAGGTCATCGTCACCATCGCGACGGTGAACGACCGGTTCTTGAACAACTTCAGGTCGAGCAGCGGGTTCGCGACGCGGTTCGCCCGGACCACGAACGCCACCAGCAACGCGATCCCGGCCAGCGCGGGCAGCCAGACGTCGACAGCGCCGACACCGCCCGCGGCCGGGATGTTCGAAACGCCGAAGATCAGCGCCGCCAGGCCCGGCGACACCATCAGCATGCCGATGAAGTCGAACCGCTCGCTGGGCTCCGGCCGGTCCTTCGGCAGCAGGCGCCAGGCCATCGCCATGGTGATCAGGCCGATCGGCACGTTGATGTAGAAGATCCAGCGCCAGCTCACCGCGTCGACCAGCCAGCCGCCGAGGATCGGGCCGCCGATCGGGCCGAGCAGCATCGGCACCCCGAGCACGCCCATCACGCGCCCGATCCGGTGCGGTCCGGCGGCCCTGGTCAGGATCGTCATTCCGGCGGGCATCAGCATGCCGCCGCCGAAGCCTTGCAGGACCCGGAAGATGATCAGCGATTCGACGTCCCAGGCCATTCCGGCGAGCATCGATCCGATCAGGAACAGCCCGATCGCGGTCATGTAGAGCCGCTTGGTGCCGAACCGGTCGGATGCCCAGCCGGTGACCGGGATGACCGTGGCCAGCGCCAGCATGTAACCGGTCGCGATCCACTGGATGGTGTCGAACGACGTCTGGAACTCGATGGTCAGTTTCTGGAGCGCGACGTTGACGACGGTCGTGTCGAGGATCGCCATGATCGCGCCGAGGATGACGACGCCGGCGACCTTGAGCACGCCCGCGTCGAGTTTGTCGCCGCCCGGTGCGGCCGGGCTTTGCGTTGACATGAAGAATCCGTCCCTGATGTTCAGTGGACGCGACAACCCCCGTGGTCGCGACTACGAAGTCGACGCCCGGCACGCGCCGGGCCTTCCCCAACCGAGCTTGTGCATTAATGCGCAAGCTCAGGCATGTAGCCGAGGGTAGCCGAACACAGGTTTTACATGCCAACTTTTTCCCCGTACGCGGGCCGAAAGGGCAAGCCCGCATACGGGATGTCACAAAGAGTGATCAGCAGACGCTGTCCGTCGGGGCCGGGTTGCCGAGCCCGAACAGCGGCCGCAGCTTGAGCCCGATCCAGGTGCCGCCGAGCGCGAAGACACCCCACAGCCAGCCGTGCAGGCTGCCGACCGAGATACCGCCGAGGTAGGCGCCGATGTTGCAGCCGCCCGCCATCCGCGCGCCGACACCCATCAGGATCCCGCCGAGCACGGCGGCGAGAGCCGTCCGCCACGGGATCGAGCTGTGGATCTTCCACGCGCCCGCCGCCGCGGCCGCGACCCCCGCGCCGATCATGATGCCGATGTCGGTGAGGCTGTTCTTGTCCTTCCAGATCGGCCCGGCCAGCGAAGCCGCGTTCGCCTTGAGCCGCCAGAACTCCCAGGTTTCGGGGTGCAGGCCGAACACCTGAAGGATCTTGGCGCCCCACAGGCTGAAAGCGCTCGTGACGCCCCAGATCCCGCCGGACACCAGGAACACCGCGCCCGCGAGTACCCCGAGGACGACGGCGCCGACGAGGATCGGCCAGGAGCCGCGGTAGATCCGGGCGAAACCGCGCGCGGTCGGGACGACGTCGACCGGCGGCGGGTTACGGCGCTTCTGCACGAACCGGGTGCCCAGCACGATCGCGGCGAGGACGGCGATGGTGATCGCCCACGAACCGAACCAGCCGACGTGGTCGGCGAGCAGGATCCCCTTGAACTCGGGCCAGCCCGAAAGCAGCGGATACGCCCACGTGTAGAGGACGGAGCCGGTGATGAACCCGCCGAGGGTCAGCACGATCGTCGACTGCCCGGAACCGACCGCGAACAACGTTCCCGAAGCGCACGCGCCGCCCAGCTGCATACCGATGGCGAAGATCGTCGCGCCGACGAACAGCGCGAGCCCCAGCCCGCCCGCGGTCGGGTTCGGTTTGCTGCCGAAGAGGCCTGATCCCGTGCCGACGATCAGCGCGATCAACGTCGCGGCCGTGCCGAGCAGCAGCGTGTGCGCCCGCAGGCCCTGACCGTTTCCGACCGCGATCAGCTGGCGCCAGGCCGAGGTGAACCCGAATCGGGAGTGGAAAAGCGCGAGGCCGAGCAGCAGGCCGAGGACGAGCAGGACACCGAACTTCGCCCCGTGCGCCGCCCAGACGTACCAGGTCAGTCCGACCGCGAGGGCACCCGCGACCGCGAGCGGAACGATCTTGACCGGCTCCTCCGGTCGCGGGACCGGGGCGGCGCAGGAGGTCGGGAAGTCGAGGAGCTTCTTCTCACCGGCTTGGGTTTCCGTCGTCGCCACCAGGGACTCCAGATCGATCGGCGGGTTGGGGACGAGCAACGTTAGGACCGGTGACCGTCCGGTCGCAGCCCGTCCCACACTGTGCGACGAACGGCGGCTCGCACACGGCCGGATGGCGGCGGCGATACCAAAGGTCCCTTGCTCCCCCGATACGCGTGAAGGCCCCCTTCCCTCGGCTGAGCAGGGGGAAGGGGGCCTTCACGCGCTTGAACTCAGGCTGGCTACGCCGTCTTGAAGCAGAGCGTCGTCGGCGGCGTCGAGTACGTCGCCACCTTCGTGGCTTCGGTGCCCTCACAGGACGCCTTGTCCGCGACACCGGCGACCTTCACCACCTCCGCGTCCTTGGCGGGGTCGGTGCAGGACACCTTCTGGTAGCCGGCGGTGTCCGAGATGAAGCCCTTGAGACAGTCGCCCTGCTTGACGTTGATGACCATGCACAGCTTGTACGACATCCGGCCGGTCATCGAGATGGTGTCGTAGTCACCCTCCGGGCAGGACTCGTCGCCGGCCACGCGGGCGCCGATCTTGACGTTCGCCTCCGGCGCCCCGCAATCGATCTTCTTCGGGTCGTCGGCCTTCCGCGAGAACTCGGTCACGCTCAAGCAGTCGCCGGCCTGGGCACTGCCCGTCCCGGTGAAGTGGTTGAAGAGGAACAGGCCGCCGCCGATCACGACGACGAGCACCGGAATGGCGAAGCGCAGCCAACCGATCTTGGAGCGCTTGGGCGCCGTCGGCTGACCGCCGGGCGGCGGACCGAAAGCGTCGGGCTGTCCAACCGGCATTTGGCCCCCAGGGGCCGGCTGGGAAGTGGTCACCGAGAAACCTCACAGGTGTGAAGAGGAATGAGAACCCCGGTATCAAACACTGAACGTGATCAACCCCATAAACCGACCCTCCAAACGGGTGAAAACCCCTGGTCGAGGTCGCTATTTGGTGCTCTTGACGCAGACCGTCGAAGGCGGCGTCGAGTAGCTCTTGAGATGGGTCGCCTCGGTGTCATCACAGGTCGCGACACTGTCGACGACCTTCACGACCTCCGCGTCCTTCGTCGGCTCCGAGCAGGCGACCTTTTGATAAGCCACGCTGTCGGCCAGGAAGTTCTCGAGGCAGTCGCCCTGCTTCGCGTTGATCATCATGCAGAGCTTGTACGACGCGAACGTCTTGTCGACGACGAGCTGGTCGTACTCGCCCGCCGGGCACGCGCCGCCGGCGTCGACTTTCGCCCCGGCCTTCGCGTTGGCCTCGTTCGAACCGCAGTCCGCCTTGGCCGGATCGGCGTCGACGTCGCCGAACGTGGTGATCGCGTAGCAGTCGCCCACCTGGACGTCGTCGGTGTTCGAGAGGTACCCGACGATCCACGACGACGCGCTGAGCACCACGATCGCGACCGGCACCAGGATGCCCACCCAGAACCACTTGGATCGCCTCGGCCTGGCGGATTCGCCACTGTGCTCGGTCATGGGGTCAGAGTATTCACGGGAACGGAAAAGGGCGCCCCCATCGCGCGGGGCGCCCTTCCGTGGAGAACCCGCGTCAATCGTTTTGGAAATACGACAGCAGTCGCAGGATCTCGAGGTACAGCCAGACCAGCGTGGTCATCAGGCCGAAGGCGGCGAACCACGCCCACTTCGACGGCATGCCTTCGCGGATCATCCGGTCGGCCTGGTCGAAGTCGAGCAGGAAGCTGAACGCCGCGACACCGATCACCACGAGGCTGAAGATGATCGCGATCGGCCCGCCGTCACGCAGCGGGTTGAAGCCGAAGAAGCTGGTGATGAGGTTGACCAGCATCAGGATCGCGACACCGACGACGGCGCCGATGATCCACTTGGTCAGCTTCGGGGTGACCTTGACCGCCCCGGTCTTGTAGACGACCAGCATCGCGATGAACACACCCGCGGTACCGATGATCGCCTGGATCGCGATGCCCGGGTAGAGCAGTTCGAACAGACCGCTGATCGCACCGAGGAAGACACCCTCGGCAGCCGAGTACGCGAGCGTGAGCGGGCCGCTCGGCTTCTGCTTGAAGATGATGACGAGCGAGATCACGAGGCCGACGATCATGCCGCCGACGAGCGCGCCGATCACGGCGCCCGGGATGGCGGTGATCTTGCCCGAAGCCGAGGTCGAGATCTGGCTGATGGCCCAGATCGCGGTGAGCACACCGGTCACCAGCGCGGTGCCGAGGCTCAGCGCCGTCTTGATGACGACGTCGTCGACGGTCATCGGACGGTCGTCGGCACCGGCGGAGGTCTGCGGAGGGCCGTAGCCGGGCACGCCGCCCTGGGGTTGGTTGAAGCCTACGTTGGGTCCGTACTGCGCCGCGCCACGCGGCAGGTTCCGGAACGCCGGGTTGCTACTGGATCGCACCTGATCCTCCTGGATCTACTGGCACCTGCATCGGGTTCAACGACCGCGGGGGCCGCCCGGTTCCCGTCGAAGTAAAGACGACTTTACTCACATTCGACCCGGAGCCCATCCCCCACACCGTATGCGGCGGAGATCACGACCGTTCACCGATACCCCACCTGATGACCTATTGCCAAAACCGCTGCTCACAGGACACCCTGCACGTTGCGTGTTCGGATACTCACCGAAGGCGTGTCGGGGAACCTATCGATCGTGTGACCTGCGTCAACGTAAATGCGTCGGGGCGGAGCACGGCCAAAGGAGTCAACACACCATGGGGTGGACCACACGCCCGAGCGTGCGTTCGCGCGCCTTGACCAGCCTGATCGCGACGTGCCTGCTCGGCGCGCTGTCCGCCACCGTCGCGGCGACACCTGCTTCGGCGGCCAAGGAGGAGGGCGTCGGCTACCAGGTCACGCCCGGCCAGACCGTCGACAGCAAGCCCAGAGAACGGGACTGGCTCGGCTCTTACGTCGTCAACGGCAAGCACGTGTTCTGCGTCTCCTTCCAGCTGAAGGCGCCGGACACGAACGAGAAGTACCAGCCCGGTGACGAACTCCTCGACAAGTGGGGCGCGAAGCTTCCCGAGGACACCGCCGCCAACATCTCCTACCTGCTGCTGCGCTACGGCGGCACCAAGGACAACGCCGAAGCCGCGGCGCTCGCGCACCTGCTGCACTCGTGGACTTCGAAGCCGCGCTCCGACGAGGACCTCAAGCCGAACCTTCCTCCGGAGAAGATCGGCTACGACGTCAAAAGCCACCTCGACAAGCTGCAGGCGCAGCATTCCGACGCCGCCGCGGCCGTCGAGAAGCTGACCAAGGACGCCGAGGCCAACCGGGGTCCGTGGACCACCGCGATCGCGCCGCCGAAGGAAGACCAGCACATCGGCACCGCGGGCGAGTGGACGATCAGCGTCAAGAACGCCAAGGGCAAGGGCGTCTCCGGGGTGCCCGTGCGGCTCACGCCGTCGAACGCGACCGTCGAGGACGGCGAGACCACGAAGGCCGCGTCGACCTCGAACGCCAAGGCCGAGAAAGCCACCACGGTGAAGACGGGCGAGGACGGCACCGTCACGGTCAAGGTCACGCCGACCGGTGACCAGCCGAAGCTGTCCAGCGCCCTTTCGGCACCCGCGGACCGGCCTTACGTGCAGTTCCCGGTCGAGACCGGGGTGCAGAAGGTCGTCTCGACCGGTGGCGAGAAGGAACTGAAGGCACAGGGTGTCGCGGTCGTCTCGAAGCCGGGCAAGGTCCAGGTGACCAAGGTCGACGCGAAGACCGGCAAGGGCATCGCGGGCGCCGCGCTGCGGATCACCGCCAAGGACAAGACAGCCGCCGCTCTCGGCCAGGACGGCAAGCCGCTCAACGGCGCCGACGGCAAGCCCGCCGTCGTCACCACCGAGGGTGAGAACGGGACGGTCACCGTCGAGAACCTGCGGACCCCGCAGGAGATCTGCGTGGTCGAGGTCAACGCGCCGCCGGGCTACACCAACGCGTTCGACCCGAAGAATCCGCCGTCCGCCTGCGGTGAGGTCAAGCCGGGTGAGACGCTGGCGCTCAAGGTCGCCAACACGCCCAACGAGGTACCGCGCACCATCCCCGCCGGTGACCGGCCGGTGGCGATGATGCAGGGCACCGTCGAGAACACGGCGTCGACCGCCGGGATCCTCTGCGTCGGCGCGCTCGCGCTGCTCGGTTCGGTGATGGTGGGCGTGGCCGCGCGGCGGTCCTCGCGACGCTAAAGAGGTTTCGGGAATGTCAGTACGACGCGGGTTCGCGCTGGGAGCCGTCACGGTTCTGTGCGCGGACCTCGTCGCGGCCTTGCTCATCTGGCCGCCGACGACCGTGGTGACGGGGACGGCTCAGGCCGTCTCCGTTTCCGTCGCGGGCGGTGCCCCGGCGGCGCCCGCCCAGCAGGAGGTGCCGCCTCCGCCGGAAATCGTCCCTACGACACCGCCCTCGGCTCCGCCGCCATCGAAGGAACCCGAGGCCCCGAAACCGCAGGGGCCGGGGACGATCCGGCTGCCCGCCGGCGGGGGCGCGAAGCTGATCCGCAAGGAGCTCGGGCCGGGCGCGGAGCTTCCGGTGCCGGAGAACCTCGGCGAGGTGACCTGGTGGGGCGCCGAGCTGAGTTCGGCGACCGGGGCGAGCGTCTTCGCCGGGCACGTGAACTGGAAGGGTGCGACAGGTCCGTTCGCGGAACTGTGGACCGAGCGGATCGGCGGCACCGTCACCGTGGTCGACAAGGCCGGGAAGTCCTGGCAGTACAAGGTTTCCCAGTTGATCACGCTGAAGAAGAACGAACTGCCGCAGCGGGCGGACGAGCTGTTCGGCCAGTCCGGTCCACATCGGATAGTCCTCGTCACCTGCGGCGGCCGCTGGGTCGGCGGAGAGACCGGCTACGCCGAGAACCGGGTCGTCATCGCCGACCCCGCCTAGTTACCCGTGAGTAACTTCACGGGACGCGACGGTGGTCCTCACCGTGATGATGCAGCACAATGCCTGTGGACGCGGGCGAGCACGGTGAAGGGTGAGGCGGATGGCGACTTTTCTGGTGACCGGAGCGACCGGACTGATCGGGCGCCAGTTCACCCGGCTGCTGCTCGCCAGGGAGGACGTCGACAAGGTCGCACTCGTCGTCCGAGCGTCCTCACGGGACAAACTCGCGAAACTCGTGAACGCCTGGCCGCATCCGGAGCGCGTCACCCTCGTCACCGGTGATCTCGGCGAGCCGCTGCTCGGCGTCGGCGAAGAAGACCGGGAGAAGCTGCGCGGTGTCGATCACGTCGTGCACCTCGCCGCCCTCTACGACCTCACCGCCGACGACGAAGCCAGCATCAAGGCCAACGTCGAAGGCACCGCGCAGGTGATCGCGCTCGCCGCCGACCTGAACGCGGGCTGCCTGCACCACGTGTCCTCGGTCGCCGTCGCCGGTGACCACGAGGGCATATTCACCGAGGAGATGTTCGACGTCGGCCAGCGGCTCGTCACGCCGTACCACCGCACGAAGTTCGAGGCCGAGCGCCTCGTGCGCGAGCAGCACGACGTGCCGTGGCGGGTGTACCGGCCCGCGGTCGTCGTCGGGAACTCCGAAACCGGCGAGATGGACAAGATCGACGGCCCGTACTACCTGTTCCCCGCGATCAGCAGGCTGGCCGGGCTGCCCGACGTGCCGATCGTCGGCCCCGACCTCGGCGACACCAACGTCGTCCCAGTCGACTACGTCGCCGAGTCGCTGAACGCCCTGATCACCACCAAGGGCCTCGACGGACGCGCGTTCCACCTGGTCAACCCCGAGCCTCAGCCGGTCGTCTCGGTCTACAACGCCTTCGCGAAAGCGGCGGGCGCGCCGACGATCTCCGTCCAGCTCAACGAACGCGTGTCCAAGGGCATCGTCAACCTGGTGAAGCTGAGCGAGCACATCCCCGGCTTCACGATCGCGCGCGACGCCGTGATGGAGCGGCTCGGCATCCCGCCGGTGCTGCTGGAGACGATGGCGTTCCCGTCGGTGTTCTCGTCGGCGTCGACGCGCAAGGCCCTCATCGGCTCGGGCGTCGAGGTGCCGCGGATCGAGGACTACGCGCCCACACTGTGGCGCTACTGGCGTGAGCACCTGGACCCGTTCCGCGCCCGCAAGCACGGCCCGCGCGGCGAGCTGGACGGCCGTCGCGTGATCATCACCGGCGCGTCCTCGGGCATCGGACGGGCGACCGCGATCAAGGTCGCGGCCGCGGGCGGGGTGCCGCTGCTGGTGGCGCGGCGGCAGCACGAGCTCGAAGAGGTGCGGGACGAGATCATCGCCGCGGGCGGCACGGCGTCGGTGTACCCGGCCGACCTGACCGACGAGGAATCGGTGCACAAGGCCGTCGACGCCATGCTCGCCGAGCACGGCCGGATCGACATGCTCGTGAACAACGCCGGCCGGTCGATCCGGCGGTCGATCAAACTGTCGTACGACCGGTTCCACGACTACGAACGCGCGATGGCGATCAACTACTTCGGCGCGGTGCGGCTGATCCTCGCGGTCCTGCCGCATATGTCCGAGCGCAAATTCGGGCATGTCGTCAACGTCTCGTCGATCGGCGTGCAGGGAATCGCGCCGCGCTTTTCGGCGTACGCGGCGTCGAAGGCGGCTTTGGACTATTTCTCCCGGATCGCCGCGACCGAAACCCACGGTGACGGAATCACCTTTACGACCATCCACATGCCACTCGTGCGCACACCGATGATCCGGCCGACGAAGATCTACGACGCGTTCCCGACGAAATCCCCGGATCAGGCCGCGGACATGGTGATGAAGGCGCTGAAGGAGCGCCCGAAGCACATCGGCACGCCCGCCGGGCAGGCGATCGGGCTCGCGTACACGCTCACCCCGGGCCTCACGGATGCCGTGGCCTACCAAGGATTCCGCGTGTTCCCGGATTCCGCGGCCGCGGGTGGTGGCGGCGGACTCAAAATCGGCAAGGGTGAGCAGCATCTGTCCCGGGCGGCGATGGCCCTCGCCCGGCTCAGCCGCGGCTTCCATTGGTGACACTGCGCACACGGGTGGCGGCCGTTCAGGTGAGGGAACGCAGCTGAGAGCCGACACACGTCGGTGAATCACCAAGCCTGGCCACGGCGACGCCGGGTACGCAGGTACCGTCGTGGCCATGGTTCCCGAGCGAGACAACGGCCTGTTGCCCCTGCGGCGCGAGTACACCCAGGCCTGGCATGGCTTCGACCGGAACGAAGTGCGCCAGTATCTGGATCATCTCGAAGCCCAGCTGCATCGCGTGATCACCGACCGCGACGCCGCGATCGCGCAGGCGACCTCGGCCACGCGCGAACTCGAAACCGTGCGCCACGAGGTGGCGAAGCTGAACGCCAGGATCGAGGAACTGAAGAAGCCACCGGAGCGGCTCGAAGACCTCGACGAGCGGATGCAGCGCACAGTCACGCTCGCGCAGGCGCGCGCGGAAGAGGTCACCAAGCGTGCCGAAGTCGCGGCCGAGAAGCACTGGGCGTCGTCGAGCGAAGCCTCGAAGAAGCTCCGTGAGCGCTACACGCGGCTCGTCGCCGAGCTGGACAAGCAGGCGGACGCGCTGCATTCGGAGCACGAGTCCGCGCTCGCCGAGACCCGGGCCGAGGTCCAGCGGCTGACCGTCGAGGCCGCCCAGCGCCGGGAACTGCTGGACAACGAGGCCGAACGCAAGCGCCGGAAGATCGAGCGCGAGTTCGATGCGACGATTTCGGCCCAGCGCGCTTCGCACGAGAAGCACATCGCCGACCAGCAGACGGCCAGCAAGAACCAGGCCGAACGCCGGATCGCGGAGGCCACCGCGGAGGCCAAGCGCCGCATCGACGAGGCGACGAGCGAGGCCAAGCGCCGGCTCGACGAGGCCACGACGACCGCCGCTCAGCGCACGACAGCCGCCCAGCGGAAGGTCGAGCGGCTGGCGGAGATTCGCGAGCAGGCCCGCAAGAGCCTGCTGCAAGCCGACGAGGTCCTGAAGGGAAGCGAAGCGATGCTCGCGGCGCTGCCCGAGGAGTCGGTGATCCCGCACGCTTCGAAGCTCGTCGGCGGTGACAGCAAGGCCGAGGAGACGAAGCCCGCGAGCAAGCCCGCCGAAGCGCCCGCGTCGAAGGCCGCCGCTCCGGCTCAGGCGCCCGCTTCGACGCCTGCCAAGCCCGCTCCCGCCAAGCCCGCTTCTTCGGCGCCTGCCGCCGCTGCGCCGAAGAACGGACAGAGCGAGCAGAACGGCCCCAAGGCCAACGGACAGAAGCCCTCACCGGCCAAAACCGGCTCCTGACCAGCGCGAAGTAGCAAGGGACCTTTGCTGTCACTCTCTTTTGGAGAGCGATAGCAAAGGTCCCTTGCTCTCTTTTCGACGCGGGTCAGGAGACGGTGGTGCGGGGCCAGGGATTGGCCGTTTCGAGCTGGGCGGCGAGGCCGAGGAGGAGCGCTTCCCCGCCGGGCGCGGCGACGAGCTGGACGCAGGCGGGGATGCCCGAAGGGTGCACGCCGACAGGCACCGACATCGCCGGATAGCCCGCGAGATTCCACAGACCGGCGAAACCTGCCACGCGCACCGACGGCAGCACGTTGGCGATCCACCGGCTTTCGTGCCACCTGCGGGCCTTGAGCGGGAGGGTCGCGATCACGGGTGTGACCAGGACGTCGTGGTCGGCGAAGAACTCTTCGGCGCGCTCCAGCCAGCGCTCTCGGGTGCTTCCCCGGACCCGTTTGGCCATCAGCCGCCCGAGCCGGACGTGCGTACGTGTGCGGGGCTGAAGTGCGGCGAGGTCGAACTCCGCCGCTTGTTCGGCCGGGCCCGCCACCCAGCGCGCGAGAAGGCCACCGATCGCACCGGCGTTGTACCGGGGTGTTCCGGGCGCGACGGTGTGCCCAGCCGCGCTGAACAGCTCGCCCGCCCGCGCGACGGCCCGGCTGAAAGCGCGCGGCAAGGGCGCCCTCGTCAACGGGACCTGGGTGGACAGGGCGATACGAGACCGCTTCGGGTCGGTGAGGTCCGCCAGGCCGGGCTGTTCGGCGAGGACCGACATCAGCACGGCCGCGTCGGCCACGGTGGTCGTCATCGGACCGTGCGTGGACAGGCCGAACCAGCCGTCCTCCCCCGGTACGCGGACCACGCCCTTGCCGGGTTTGAGCCCGACGATGCCGCACATCGCGGACGGCAGCCGGATCGAGCCCAAGCCGTCCGTTCCGTGCGCGATGGGCACCAGCCCGGCCGCGACGGCCGCGGCACTCCCGCCCGACGAACCACCCGCCGCGTAGGACGGGTTGCGGGGGTTACGCGCCGTCCCGTCCGGATCGTCGCTCGACGGCCAGATGCACAGTTCCGGTACCCGGGTCAGGCCGACGATCACCGCGCCGGCCGCGCGCAGCCGCCGGGCTATCTCACCGTCCTCTGTGGACACCGTCGACGAACCCGCGCGCGACCCCCACGAGGCATACTCGCCCTCGACCGGCGCGACGTCCTTGACCGCGACCGGCACACCGGCCAACGGCAGGTCGGCCAAGTCCGCGCGTTCGGCGACGGCGGCGGCCTCGGCGAGCGCCTCCTCGGCCCTGACCCGGCGGAACGCACCGACCACTCCGTCCGCCGCCGCGATCCGGGCCAACGCCTCACGCGTCACCTCGACCGGGTCAAGTTCCTTGGCGCGCACAGCCGCCGCGATTTCCACTGCCGTCTTGACCATCCCCGCACTGTAGATCGGGCGGCGAAGATCAGCTGCGCGCCGAACAGGCGAACTTCGCCGGGTCCGGGTCGAACGCCGGGAAGTCGGTGTAGCCGTCGAGCCGAGCGCCGTAGTAGACGTCGTGGTCCGCTCGGGCGAGCGGGGCATCGAGCGCGAATCGGGTAGGCAGGTCCGGGTTCGCGATGAACAACCTGCCGAAGGCGACCACGTCGGCCAGCCCGGAGCCGATCAGGAGCTCACCCTCCTCCCGGGACGTCGGCTCCTCGGAACGCAGGTTCGCCACGAGGGTCCCAGGCCACAACGGCCGCAGGTAGGACAGCGCTTCAGTGTCGGGAGTGTCGATGACATGCAGGTACGCGAGCTCGTACCGGCGTAGTTCCGCGAGCAGTCGTGAGTACACCTCCTTTCCATCGTCTTCCACGATGTCGTTCTCCGGATTGCCCGGCGAAATCCGCAGAGCGACCTTGGCCGCGCCGACCTGTTCGACCACGGCCGCCACCACCTCGAGCGGGAACGCGAGCCGCGCGGCGACGGAGCCGCCGTACCTGTCCTCTCTGCGGTTGGTGTTGCCGGCGAGGAACTGCTGGATCAGGTACCCGTTGGCACCGTGGAGTTCCACGCCGTCGAATCCCGCCTCGACAGCCCGGCGTGCCGCCCTGGCGAAGTCCTGGACGCCCTCGCCGATCTCTTCCTCGCCGAGGGCGCGGGGCTCGACCGTGTCCGTCCAGCCTTCGGCCGAGAAGATCCTCCCGGCCTGCCGGACCGCCGATGGCGCCACCGGCGTCCGGCCCGTCACGCCGGGATGGGCGACCCGGCCCGCGTGCCAGAGCTGTGCGAAGATGCGGCCGCCTTTCTCGTGCACGGCCTCCGTCACCTGACGCCATGCCTCGGCATGCTGCGCTGTCACCAGCCCTGGGATCCCGGGGCCGCTCTTGCCGGCCTGGTCGATCCAGACACCTTCGCTCACGATCAAACCGGCGCTCGCGCGTTGCGCGTAGTACTCGGCCGTCATCGGATGTGGCACACCTGTCGTGTCATCGGCACGTCCCCTGGTCATCGGGGCCATCGCGATGCGGTTCGGCAGCTGGATCGCGGTGCCGCGGAATGCTTCGAGCAACCTCATGGACGCGAAGCTAAACCCTGACACCGGCGTCACGGTCAACCTCGGTTTCCGCGGCTACTGTGGACTCATGCGGATCGGCGAACTGGCGGAGCGGACAGGGGTGAGCGTCCGTTCGTTGCGGTACTACGAGACGGAAGGCCTGCTGCGTCCCGATCGACGCGGCAACGGCTACCGGACCTTCACCGAAGACGACATAGCCCGGGTTCTGCAGATCCAGCTCTTCTATTCGGCCGGGTTGTGCAGCGGCAAGATCGCGGAACTCCTTCCCTGTGTTTCCGGGGACCACACCCACTTGGTGCCTTCGCCGGGGATGACCGGCGAACTGGAGATCGCCAAGACTCGGATCCAGAACCAGATCGCTTTGCTCACCACCTCTCTGTCGGTTCTGGAGCGTGTCCTGGCCGCGGCCAAGGGGACCGATACCGCCGAAGTACCGGTTCCTTCCCGGCCCGCCCGGCGGCACCGAGGGATCCACGTCTGACGCGGATCAGGCGTTCGGGTTTCGGCCCAGCAGCCCGAGCAGCCTGTCCTGCAAGGGCGCGTCGTCGGGCACCTTCACCTCGGGACCGAAGACGACGACGCCGGGCCCGAAAGCACCGGGGATCCTCATCTGCTCGGGGATCGCCTGGGCGCCGGGCCACATCCGGGCGACCTCGTCCGGATCGATCGTGTCGTCCTGACCGGTGGCACGGGCCAGGTCCCAGCCATGGACGACCATGTCGGCACTGACGACCTGGTCGATGTGCTGTTCGGCGGTCATCTTCCCCGCCGGTGTCTCGTGTTCCGTGGCCGCGAGCACCGGATCGGCGAGGACGGCTTCGACCTCGGCCCGAGCCGCCCGGAAGGCGCCGAGCGGATCTTCCTCGGCCGAAGGCGCGGGCCCCAGATCACGTCCGAAAGGGCGCAGCATCGCGCCGTGCATGTCGACGATGTGCCCGACGACATCCCTGGCGTTCCACTCCGCGCACGGCGACTTGCTCTCCCATTGCCCGGCTTCGACGGCGGCGACCTTGCGCTCGAAGGCGTCGGCCCGGACGCGATAGCGGTTCGCGATGGCGTTCATCTGGCTCACGCCCTCGCCGGGACGGCCACGACCTCGGCCAGCCTGTCGAAGCCCTCGCCGACTCCCCGCTCCATCCCGGATTCGAGCACGGCGTCCCGGATCCTTTTCGAGCCGTACCGCACCACCTGGGTCAAGGTGGTGACTCCGCCGTGCTCGGTCAAGGTCAGAGTCGCCAAGGCATCGCCTTCCGAGGCCTCGCAGTCCTCGTTCGTCTCGAGGGAAACGAGCCTTTCCGGACGGCTGATCTCCTGGTAGACGCCCTGTAGCACCATCTCCCTCCCACCGTCGTGAAGCAGCCGGTATCGCCATCTGCCGCCGACCCGCAGGTCGATCTCGCACTCGACGACTTCGCAGCCGTGCGGACCGAACCAGCGGCGTATCAGCTCCGGTTTGGTCCACGCGTCGAACACCAGCGTCCTCGGCGCGTCGAAGGACCTCGTCATGACGATCTCGAGATCGCCGGATTTCGTCACGCTGAGACTGCGTCCCATCGTGGTGCTCCTTTCCGATCGTGCGGTGGTCAGTCGGTCTCGCCCTGACTCTCCGGGTGTCGCAGTTCTCCTTCGAGGACGGCGTCCAGCTTCGAGAAGGCCCCGTCCCAGTAGCGGCGGTATCCGCCGAGCCATTCGGTGGCGTCTTTCAGCGGCTCGGCCACCAGCCGGCAGGGACGACGCTGGGCATCACGTCCCCTCGCCACCAGCCCGGCCCGCTCCAGCACCTTCAGATGCTTGGAGATGGCGGGCTGGCTCATCGCGAACGGCTCGGCCAGCTCCGTCACAGTGGCCTCGCCGTGCGCGAGCCGCGCGAGGATCGCGCGACGGGTGGGGTCGGCGAGCGCGGCGAAGGTGACGTCGAGCAGATCCTGTGTCACGGTCGCCCGCCTTTCAGTTCTCACGAGTTCGAGTTCTCACGTCCTGCTCCAGCGGCACCCGTCGACGCCGTGGATAACCTTGCGGTTCCATAACCATGTGGTAATGTAGATCGCATCGGGTCGGCCTGTCAAGTCCGACCAGCGGGAACACGAAAGAGGAAGGAGGTGGGCCCGGTGCAGGCACGCGCGAAAGGGCACGCGATCGCGTACTAAAGGGCAACTGGGGTTACCGTCGATATCGGCATGGACGACGAACGAAACGAGCCGATGAACTCCGGGCGACCGAAGACGACGAAGCGATGGTTGACCGTCATCCTGGGGGTGGCCACCGTACTGCTCACCAGCGTGCAATGCGGCACGACGACCGAAGAAGGCGGATCGGCGCAGCCCGCGGGGACCACACCCCCACCACGACTCGGCACCGCTTCGAGCCCGTCCGGCTCCGGCACACCCGCGCCCTCGCCGTCACCGAGGGCGGAGCAGTCCCCTGATCCGGGTTGCGAGGCCGTCATCGCCGGGATGAGCCCCCGGCAGCGACTGGCCCAGCTCGTGGTGGTCGGCGTGAACGCCGGCGATCCGCAAGCGGCGGTGAAGCTGGTGCGCGATCAGCAGGTCGGCGGGATCTTCCTCGGCGGCAACGAGACGGCCCTGCTGCAGAACCGCGCGCTGGACGAAGTACAGAAGGCCGCGAAGGTGCCCGTGTCGGTGGCGATCGACGAGGAAGGCGGCCGCGTCCAGCGGATCGACGCCCTCGACGGCGAAATGCCCAGTGCCCGGAAGATGGCCAAGACCATGACGCCAGCCCAGGTGCGGGCGAAGGCCGCCGACCGAGGTCGGCAGATGCGGGCTCGCGGCGTCACCGTGGACTACGCGCCCGACGCCGACATCACCGACCAGCCGGATCGCGACATCGTCGGTGACCGGTCGTTCAGCGCGGACCCCGAGGTCGCGCGCAAGTACGTCCTGGCGTTCGCACAGGGACTGCGGGACGCCGGGGTGCAGCCGGTGCTGAAGCATTTCCCCGGCCACGGGCACGCCACCGGGGACTCCCACAAGGGACTGGTGCGGACGCCGCCGCTGGCATCGCTGCGGAAGGTCGACCTGGTGCCGTACCGCGACCTCGGCGAGTACGGCGAGGTCGGTGTCATGGTCGGCCATCTGGACGTGCCCGATCTGACCGGCGGTACGCCGTCGACCCTGTCGGCGCCGGCGTACCGGCTGCTGCGGAAGGACTACGCGTTCGACGGCCCGGTGATCACGGACGATCTCGGGGCGATGAAGGCGATCACGTCGCAGTACCCGCTGCCGACGGCGGTACTCAAGGCCTTGCAGGCAGGAGCGGATCAGGCGCTGTGGTCCTCCGGAGGCAACGTCGGCACGGTGCTGAACACGCTGGAGCAAGCGCTTGCGTCCGGCGATCTCCCGGCCGCCCGGGTCGATGAGGCCCTGGCCCGGGTGCTCGCGGCGAAACAGGCTTGCGGCTGACCGGCGGCGAGCCCCGGCGAGGCGGCCGGACGGGCCGCCCGGCGGGGTGGCAGGAGAAGCGGTCCGAAAACTCAATGAACACAATGCTGACCAGGCTCGAGCCGAGGGTGACCCTGATCACCGCCCCGCCGCCCGATCAAGGAGGATCGCGTGCCTGGTCCCACGAAGTTCCTGCGCCGTCTCGCCCTGGCGACAGCCGCCACTGCCGGACTGAGCCTGCTCACCGTACCGATGGCGTCGGCCGCGCCGTCGTCGATCGACCATCCGGTGCGGACCACCGGCTGTCACCGTCCGTCCCCGGTTCCCGCCGGGACGACGACGCTGCGGACTTTGACCTCCGGCGGCCTGGTCCGCGAGTACACCGTGCACGTTCCAGCGCGCTACCAACCCGCACGGCCGTACCCGTTGGTGTTGTCGTTCCACGGCCACAAGCGGACGTCGAAGTATCAGGAGGAACTATCCGGGTTTTCCGCGTATGACGCGATTTCCGTCTATCCGCAAGGACTTGTCGGTACCGACGGCGAGTCCGCGTGGACGGGCGCGCCGTATTCGGCGGCCGCCGACGACGTGCTCTTCACCAGCGATCTGCTGAACGCGCTCCAGCGGGAACTGTGCGTCGACTCCCGCCGGATCTACGCGACGGGCAAGTCGAACGGCGGCGGTTTCGTCGGCGTTCTCGCCTGCCGGATGCCGGGCCGGATCGCGGCGTTCGCCCCGGTCGCCGGCGCGTTCTATCCGCAAGGCGGCGAGTGCCACCCGTCGCGCCCCGCTCCGATTCTCGACTTCCACGGAACGGCCGACAAGACGATCCCCTACACCGGGAATCCCGCGAAGGGCTTGCCGACGCTGCCGGACTGGCTCGCCGCGTGGGCGGACCGGAACGGCTGCTTCTCTCGCCCGATCGAGTACTCGCCGAAGACCGACGTCACCGTCCAGCGCTGGCTCGGTTGCTCGCTCCAGCACTACCGGGTCGAAGGCGCCGGGCACGTCTGGCCGAGCACGGCGCCGAACAACGACTCCGCCACCCCGACCGTCATCAACGCGACGCCGGTCATCTGGAACTTCCTGCTCGCCCACCGTCTGCGTTAAAAACCCGTCGATTTCCTTGCCGGACCCACCACTCCGGCGCTACCGTCGAACTTGACCGGATGACCAGATGAGCAAATCTGGTCATGAAGTCAGAGACTGGGAGCGCACGTGGCAGAACGTCCGGACCGCACCGCCGGCCGCGCCGATCGCATCCTCGACGCGGCCGGCGTCCTGCTGTCGCGGCTGGGTTATCGCAAGGTGACCATCGAGGACATCGCGAGTCAGGCGGGCATCGGGAAAGGCACGATCTACCTGCATTGGCCCACCAAGGAAACCCTTTTCCACGCGTTGCTCCTGCGCGAATCCCTCCGGGCCGCCGCGAATCTTCTCGATCGGCTGGAGAAGGATCCGGCGGAAGTGGTCCCGCATCGGTTCCAGCGGGCCGCGTTCCTGTTCACCCAGCGCAATCCGTTGCTCGGCGCGCTCATCACCGGCAACACCGAACTGATGGGCCGGTTGAAGCGACATCCCTTGCAGGATCAGGACGCCGTCGTCACCGAGCGGTATCTGAAGACGATGACCGACCGGGGTCTGCTGCGCGACGACATCCCGAATCTGCTCTTTTCCCTGCGCGCCTCGGCGTTGGGGTTCTACCTGATGGACAGCTTCACCGGCGACGGCACCGGCCTCACACCCGAGGAGAAGGCCGACGCTCTCGCGCACATCATCCGGACGGCCTTCGAGCCGCCGGAGCCACCGTCCACGGCGAATCTGGCCGACGCCGCGGCCGAAGTGATCGAAGCGTTCCGGGATCTGATCTCGTCCTATGGCGCCTGGATCTACCGAAAGGACGGTATCGGGGAGCCCGGCTGATCCGGGCTCCTCCACCACGAGAAGAAGGGGGCAAGCCATGACCACGATCGCCGAAAACTGGGGCGTCCACGAAGCCCAGTTCTGGCTTCGAGGTGAATTCCCGGCCGACCCGGTCGGTTTCGAACCCGCGACGGGCGCGTGGAATGTCTACGGTCACGCCGAAGCACTGCAAACCTTGAGTGATCCCAAGGTGTTCTCCTCCGACACCGCCCGCCTGATCCCCAAAGAGATGTCGCCGAAAAAGGATCAGTTCATCGAGGGCAACTTGCTCCAGATGGATCCGCCGGACCACAAGAAGCTGCGTACGCTGGTCAGCCACGCCTTCACGCCGAAGGTCGTCGCGGACCTCGAACCGCGGATCGCCACGCTGACGAACGAACTCCTCGACGCCGTCGACGGCGCGGACTCGATGGAATTGGTGACACACCTGGCATATCCGCTGCCGGTGATCGTCATCGCGGAACTGCTCGGCATCCCGGCGAGCGACCGCGACCTGTTCAAGGAATGGGTCGACACGTTGCTGCGGAACAGCCAGCAACGGTCGCTGACCGAGCAGACCGAGGAGGACAGGAAGGCCGCCGAGGAGACGCAGGAACAGCTGAACAACCTCGTCGGCTATCTGGGCGAACACGTCGAGGATCGACGGAAGAACCCGCGTGAGGACCTGCTGACCAAGCTCGTCGAGGCCGAGGTCGACGGCACGAAACTCACGCAGAACGAAGTCGTCAATTTCGCGAACGTGCTGCTGCTGGCCGGGCACATCACCACCACGATGCTGCTCGGGAACACCGTGCTCTGCCTGGATTCCCATCCGGACGAGTACCGGCGCGTCCGCGAGGACCGTTCGCTGCTACCTGCCACCATCGAGGAATCACTGCGTTTCCTCAGCCCGTTCGCACTCGTCGCCCGCGCCACGACGACCGAGGTCGAACTGGGCGGACAGAAGATCCCGGCGGACAGCATGCTGTTCACCTGGGTCGCGGCGGCGAACCGGGATCCGCGCACCTTCACGGATCCGGGCACGTTCGACCCGGCTAGGAAGCACAACCCACATCTGGCCTTCGGCCGCGGGATCCATTTCTGCATCGGCGCCCCGCTCGCCAGGCTGGAAGGCAAGACGGCGCTCAACATCCTGCTGGACCGGTTCCCTGATCTGCGCACCGATCCGGCCGTGCCGCCGTCGTTCATCCCCAGCCCGCACATGACCGGGGTGAACGAGCTCCAGCTGCTGCTGAAGCCCTAACGGCCGGCGAACCGGGAGGCGAGCGGGACCACCACTCGCGGAATCCGTTTCCCGGGCGTGTACCGAAGTTCGGTGATGTTGCCGTTCGGCACGAGGTAGGTGTCGGCGAACGTGCGGAAACCGCGCATGGCCTCGCTGTCCGGGATGGTGATCCCGGTCAGCAGCGACCACATGACCGCACGGATGAAGAGCCCGTGCGTGAAGACGGCGATCGGCCCGGGCTCCCGTTCTCCCAGCCGGGTCAGGAATTCCTGGGTCCGGGTGAAGAGACCGGCGAAGGATTCCGCGCCGTTCACCGCGTGGTGTGGATCGGCCCGCTCCCAGTAGGCCTCCGTATACGGCTTACGGATCGCGGTGGTGGTGACCTGTCCATGGAGTTCGCCGAGAAAGGTGAACTCCTGGACAGGCCACTCCTCACGATCCGCGCCGGGATACCGCTCGATCGTCGGCTCGGCGGTCTGCCTCGCCCTCAGGAACGGCGACGTCACGATCAACCGGGGTGGTTCGGCCAGTGCTCCCGCGACTTCGATGGCTTGCCGTCTGCCCAGTCCGGTCAGTGCCGACGCCCCCGGCTCGCCGCCGGGAAGGCCCGCGTTGCTCTCGCTTTCCCCGTGCCTGATCAGCCACACCCGTGCCACGATCGCCTCCTAGACCCCGTGTGCCCTCGACGATCGCACCGGGCGGAGTTGATCGCGACTTCCAGGATGCCCTGATTCGTCACGGAAGCGACGCGGTTCTCAGCTGTCGAACTGCCCCGGCGCGCGACCCTCTCCCGCGGGACCGCGGTACGCCTGCGCGATGTCCAGCCAGTGGTCCGCGAGCGCGCCTTCGGCACGGACGTCGACGTCGTCGCGGTGACGGCGCCGCGTGACCAGGAGGCAGAAGTCCTCCGCGCTGCCGGTGACCCGCTGCCGTGAGTCCTCGGGCCCGAACGTCCACAGCTGACCGGAGGGCGACGTGATCTCGAAGCGGAACTCCTGCTCCGGCGGGGTCAGGCCCCGCGCCTCGTATCCGAAGTCCCGCACGCGGACCGCGAAACCGACGAGATACGCGAACCGGTCGGTCCGCTCCGGCCGCACGCCCAGCGCGTCGGCGACGTCCTGGCCGTGGGCGAACAGTTCCATCATCCCGGCGCAGGCGAGGATGGCCGGCGGCAGCGGGTTGACCAGCCACGGCACGACCTGGTCCGCCGGGACCGCCGCGAGCGCCTTGATACCGGCGTCGCGCTCGGCGCGCCATCGGCTCAGCAGAACCTCGTTGGGGTCACCGAGGTAGTCGTCGAGGGCCGCGTTGACGGCGGCGTCGAAACCGCGCGCCATCGACGTCTTCGCGAGTTCGGCGAACTTCCGCGGCTCGGCCGCGGACAACCCGGCGATCTTGAAGATGAAGGAGAGATGAGCGATCTGGTGCTTGATCGACCAGCCGGCCGCGGGCGTGGGCAGATTCCAACCCGCGTCGTCCAGGTCGGCCACCAGGGCGTCGACCTGTTCGCCCTCCGTGGTGAGGTCCCTGATCACGTACCGGAAGTCAGTCACCGTGCCGTCCTCTCGCCGTTTCCACCCTCTCGAATGATGCGGACGCGCCGGCCCGTCGTCTTCTCCTCGCGAGTCCCGTCGGATTCGGACTTGATTCTGGAGCCGGGTCCAAGTTCTACGCTCGGGAAATGCGAATCGAAGCGGCGACGACGGCGTTGACGATGTCCCAGGTGACCTCGCGCGCCGGGGTCCGGCCGGACACCGTGCGCTACTACGAGCGCATCGGCCTCCTGCCCGTCCCCGCGCGGACGAGCGGGGCGCACCGGCGCTACGACGAGGATGTCATCGAAAGGCTGCGATTCATCCGCGGCACCCAACGGCTCGGGCTGACATTGGCGGAGATCGCCGACCTGCTGAGCGTGCGCGACACCGGGGTGTGCCCGTGCGAACCCGCCGAAACCATGATGGAACGCCATCTCGCCGAGATCGACGCGGAAATGGCGCGACTCGGCGAATTGCGCGCCGAGCTCACTTCTCTGCTGTCCGGGATGTCCGGCGAGGACTGCGCCGATCCGCTTCCCGGCACCTGGTGCCCACCCGACCGTGCCCCCGGGGAAGGAGGTGGATGACATGTGTGACTGTGACTGCTGCGGGACTGGCTGCTGCTGACCCGCTTCGGCGGGAGCGGGCCGCGCCCGCCGGGTCGCGAAGGCCTCCCCGCCACCCCGAGAATGGCGGAGGAGGCCTTTCACCGTCCCGCCGTCACACTCCGGTGCAGGCGGCCGTGGCGAATTCCCCGGAAGCGGTCTTGGTGGAGACCATCGCGCCGTCGACGGTGATCTTGCAGGTGACGGATCCGCCGGTCTCGCCCGTCGTGACCGTGAGCGTCCCGCCCTTGTAGACGCCCTTGTTCTCGACTTCCTTGTTCCAGGGCAGCGCCGGAACCGTTTCGGTGAGGGGGTTCAGCACCTCGCCGTAGATGACCTCGACGTTCGTGGCGTCGCCGGTGATCTCGTAGGACACCTTCGCGGTGCGGTTGAGCTCGTTGTTGACCTCGTTGACGGCCGCGTTGAACACGAAGATCCACACCACGCAGACCACGAGCCCGAGCGCGGACAACGCGATACCGGTGATGGAGAGCCCCTTGTTCGAGGCTTTTCCGTTCTTGACGCGGATCAGCCCGATGATCGAGAAGATCAGGCCGAGGATCACCAACGGCCAGGCGATGACGCCGATGAGCGGGATCGGGGAGAAGACCAGCCCCACCAGGCCGAGGACGAAGCCCGTGACGCCGATGCCGTTACGGGGTGGCATCGGGCCGCCGGGGGCTTGCAGGGCCGGCGTGTAGGGGGTTTGCTGGGTCACGGGTTTTCCTTTCCAAAGGGATGAACGACGCGGCATACAATCAGCGATCGCGAGGCCTCCGCGTCGTCCTCGGCGCGTGAACCCGTTACGACGAAAGTCGTAATTCGCGTTCTTCGAAGAATCGGTTCCGCTGATGCGGACGACCTGGCCCGCTTGCGTACGCTCGGCGCATGGCAAGACGTGTGCTCGGGGTGGTGCTCACCGTGGTGGCGGTCGCGGCGTGCGTGATCAGCAGCATTTTCGTCTTCAGCGCCCAGGGTTACCTTCCGGCGACGAAATCGTTCGATCCGACCTGGTGGTCGACACTCGGGTTCTTCACCGGGATCGCGGCGGCCGTCATGCTCTGCTGGCGGCACAAATGGCCGGAACTCGTCCTCGGCATCGCGCTCGTGCCACCGCTTTGTTTCCGGTCCGACGCGCTGGCCGCGCTGGTCGCCCTCGCCGCCTTGGCCGCGCGCCGGCGCGACAGTCTCTTGTGGATCGGTTCCGCGCTCGTCTACGTCGCCACGGCGTGGGCGTTGTTCGGCGACGCCAACCGCCATCCCGACGTGACCGTCGCGGGGCAGATCGTCGGCAAGCAGTTCTCCGCCGTGCAACTGATGGGGACGCTGACGGTCGCCGTCGTGATGACGGCCGTGCCGCTCACCGTCGGGGTGGTCCGCGGGATGCAGGACACGCTCGCGATCCGTGAGGCCAAGGAGGAGGAACTCCGCGCCGAAATGACCCGCCGGGCGGAACGCACCCGGATCGCGCGCGAGATGCACGACGTCCTCGGGCACCGGCTTTCCCTGCTGTCCTTGCAAGCCGGCGCGCTCGAGGTCAGCAAGGGACCCGCGACGACGGAAGCGGCGAAGACCGTCCGGACGACCGCGCGCCAGTCCTTGGAAGACCTGCGGCAGGTCATCGGTGTCCTCCGCGACGGCCAGGGCTTCGGCGAAAACGGCGAGAACGGCACCCACCCCGAACCGCCGCAACCGACGTTGGCGGACATCCCCGAACTGGTCGCCAACGCCCGCCGGGCCGGGCTGGGGGTCAACGTGACGATCCTGCTCGACGACGCGGGCGGTGCCCCGGTGCTGCTCGGCACGACCGCGTACCGGATCGTCCAGGAGTCGATGACCAACATCCTGAAACACGCGCCGGGCGCGGCGGCCGAGGTTTCGGTCCGCGGCGGGCCGGGCAACGGGCTGACCGTCGAAGTCGTCAATCCGCTGCCCGCGACGCCCACCGCGGGGAAGCCGCCAGGCGGGGGAACCGGGCTGACCGGAATCGGCGAACGCGTCACCCTGATCGGCGGAAACGTCAGCACCGGCCCCACCGAAGAACGCACATTCGCCGTCCGGGCTTGGCTACCGTGGGGACACCACTAACCTGTCCGGGTGAACCAGCGCCCACTGCGAGTGCTGCTCGTCGACGACGACCCGCTCGTGCGAACCGGTCTGTCGATGATCCTGTCCAGCACGGACGACATCCGGGTCGTCGCGGAAGCGGGCGACGGGGACGAGGCCGTGCCGAAGGTGACCATGCACGCTCCCGACATCGTGCTGATGGACATCAGGATGCGGCGGATGAACGGCCTCACCGCGACCGCGGCCGTCACCTCCCTGCCCAATCCGCCGAAGGTCCTCGTGCTGACCACCTACGACCTCGACGAGTACGTCTTCGACGCGCTCGGCGCGGGCGCCAGCGGGTTCCTGCTGAAGGAGGGCTCGCCGCAGGAGATCATCGACGCGGTGCGCGTCGTCGCGGCGGGTGAGGCGATGTTGTCGCCGCGGACGACGCGGAAACTCATCGGGCATTTCGTCGCGTCCCGGGTGAGCCCGCGGCGGCATCGGGCACGGGCCGGGCTGAGCACCCTGACCGAACGGGAACGGGAGATCATCACCGCCGTCGCCCAGGGCTGGACCAACGCCGAGATCGGCGCGGAACTGCATCTGAGCGAAGCGACGGTGAAGACCCATATCACCCGGATCTTCGCGAAACTCGACGCGACCAACCGGGTCCAGCTGACGATTTTCGCCTACGAAGCGGGGCTGGTCGCTCCCTGACGGTCCGTCCCGAGCAACCCGGCGACGACAGTCGCCCAGAGCACGACGGCACCGCCGAAGCCCGGCACGAGCTGCCAGGCCGCCGTCCAGCCCGCGACCGCGAGCACGGCGGCCAGCACGGCCACGACGCACAGCAAGGCGCTCAGCACCAGAAAACGCCGCGAGCCGAACAACTTCGCGAACGGCAGGAAGTGCAGGCCGACCACGAAGAGCACCCACGCGGGCACGGCTTCCGGAAGGTCGAAGACCGCCGAGAGCACTCGCGCCCCGGCGAAGATCCCGACCAGCATGAGCAGCACGGCGATCCCGTACTGCTTGCCGAACGGGCTTTCCTCCCGGCCGCCGCCCGCGGGCAGCCCGGCACCTCGGCGGGCTGTCAGCACGAGCCAGGCCACCAGCGCCAGCACCGCGGCGACACCCACGACGACCAGCGCCGTCGAGCCGCCGGAGACGGAGGAGGCACCGAAGAACCACCAGGCGGCCCCGAATCCCACTCCGATCGCGGAACTGATCAGCAACGTGATCAAGTGCCCCTTGGTGAACTGTCCGTCTGTCATCGCTTCCGGGTCTCCTCCTCCCCCCGGCGGAACAGTACCCGGGGACTACGCGAGCCCGGCGAGGATGGTGGCCGCCTCCCGCGGGTGCATGAGGAAGCGGACGTGGCTGCTCTCGAGCGAACGCACGTCGGTCGGGTTCTCCGGGGTGAGCGCGTCCGCCTCTTTGATGAAGCGGTCCTGGAGCGCGAGCGGGATAGACCGGTCTCCCGTGAGCCTGATGTAGGTGCGCGGAATGCGGCCCCAGGTGGCGGCCTCGGCGCGTTCGGTGCCTACGTCGAGACTCTCGTCCGGTTCGAGGGTGTTGAGGTAGGCGAAGAACTCCTGGTCGGTGCCGTCGTCGAGGATCGCGGTCTTCAACGCGGCCAGCAGCGCGGGATCAGCGGTGCGCCAGTTCATCCGGAGCGCGCCGAGCGCGGCGGGGTCGGCGAGGACGACACCGCCGACGTCGTTGAGCGCACTGCTCGCGTTCTCGGGCGCCTGCATGTACTCGCCCAGTGTCGCGTCGACGCAGCACCACGCGGAGATGTAGACGAGCCGGTCGATCAGGTCCGGGACGGCGTTGCCCGCCCCGGTGAGCGGGACCCCGCCGCGGCTGTGCCCGACCAGGATGACCGGCCCGTGCGCGGCGGCCTTGCGCACGACGTCCACCACCCGCTCGACGACTTCGGCGGAGGTGACACCGGCCTGGTTCGACGGCGCCGTGGCCAGCGCTCCCAGGTCCTGAGGAGCCTGGTAAGCCGCGTGGAACCCGGCTTCGAACCCGTGTCCGGGAAGGTCGACGGCCAGCGTGCGGTGGCCGAGCAGGGCGAGTTCGCGTTGCAGCGGGTTCCAGGTGAACGAGTTGCTGCTGGAGCCGTGAACGAAGACGTAGGTGGGAGTCACGGTTCGTATCCTGACATCCCGGCTTTGCCCGAGGATGATCTCGAGTGGACGATCACTCAGTTCGCGAGGAGCACCGCCTACAGTCAGCGTTCCTTCCAGGGTTCACCAGCAGTCAGCTGACCGCATTCGATGTCGCGATCAGGTCACGGGCTGTAACGCGAGAGTCGTCGTGGACGACCTAGCTCCCGCAACACAGCGAGAGCTTCTGGGGACGGTGTGGCTGCTGCCCGCCGAGAAAACATGCCGTACGGAGGACATCACTATGGAGATCGCAGAGCGCGCACAGGCTTTGGCTCTGAAGATCCGGAAGCACAAGGCTGACATCCAGACGGAAGAAGCCACCAAAAACGCTTTCGTGATGCCCTTCATCAGCACAGTCCTCGGGTACGACGTATTCAATCCCGCCGAGGTGATCCCCGAATTCACGGCCGATGTCGGAACCAAAAAGGGCGAGAAGATTGACTACGCCATCGTGCACGATGGACAAGTGCAGGTTCTGGTCGAAGCCAAGAAGATCAATGATCCGCTGCGCATCGAGCACGCATCCCAGCTCTTCCGGTATTTCGCCGTCACGAACGCGAGAATCGCCATTCTCACCAACGGCGAGACGTACCAGTTCTACACCGACCTGGACGCGCCGAACCGGATGGACGCGAAGCCCTTCCTGGTACTGGACTTCTCGGATATCGACGACACCCTTATTCCTGAGCTCGCGAAGCTGAGCAAAGAGTCCTTCAACTTGGATTCGGTCATCAACGCGGCCGAGGAGCTCAAGTACATCGGCCAGATCAAACGCATCCTGGCGACCCAGTTCAAGACACCCGAAGACGAGTGGGTGAAGTTCCTGGCGGGCCGGGTCTACGAAGGGTCCTTCACCCAACGGGTTCGCGACCAGTTCGCTCCGCTCGTGGACAAAGCGGCGCGCCAGTTTCTCAACGAGCAGGTCAACGACCGGTTGAAGAACGCGCTGGGCGGCCCTGACTCGTTCGTCAGTGTTTCCACCGGTCCGTCCGACCTTCCCGAGCAGGGTGTTCCCGCCGAAGGCTCGCCCGCAGCGCCCGAGGAAACCCTGCCGCGTGACAGCAACGGCGATGTGGTCACGACCGAAGAAGAACTCGAGGGGTATCGGATCGTGCGCGCCATCGTCTGCGGAGAAGTCCCGGCCGCGAGGATCGTCGCGCGCGACACGAAGACCTATTTCGGCGTGCTGCTGGACGACAACAACCGCAAGCCCATCGCCCGGCTGTGGTTCAACCGCGCGAAGAAGTACCTAGGCGTGTTCGACGAAAACAAGGTCGAGACACGTATCCCCATCGAGACAGTCGAGGATATCTACCAGCACGCCGCTCAGCTTCGGAAGACCGTGGCTCGTTACAACTCGTCGGTTTCACCCGAGACCAAGGCGGCCGAAGCCGCAGGGCCGAACTTCGCGGGCACGTCACTCAGTCCGCGATGAACACCTCGGCCGTCCCGTCGAACCGGTAGCCGACCCCGCGCACCGTCGTGATCGGCGTCAGCGCGGGCTCCAGCTTCCCCCGGATCTTCCGGATGTGGACGTCCACGGTCCGGCCGTTGCCGCCGGACAGCCCCCACACCTGCGCCATCAACGTGACGCGGTCGAAGACCCGGTCCGGATTCCGGCTCAGGAACAGCAGGAGGTCGAACTCCAGCCTGGTGAACTCCAGCACCTCGCCGCGCAGCAGCACTCGCCGCGAATCCGGCTCGATCCGCAGTGGCGGCGCGGACTCGCCGAGCCGGCGGCGTCGGCCGGCGAGTTCGACGACCTGACCGGAATTCGCTTCACCTGCCTGGAAAGTCCGCGCCGTCAGCGTCACCCCGACGGTGTCCTCAAAGGACTCGAGCAGGCGCGCGGCGATCGCGGCGGCGTGCTCTGAGTCGGTGCTCACCCGTAACGCCAGGGTCAGCTCGACGGTCGGCTCCCCGCTCACCGCGACCGACTGGGTCATCTCACACCACCCTGACCGGATGCCGGACGACGGCATCGAACAGGTAGCCCTGGGTGTTGTGCGGAGTGACGTCAGGCTGGGTGACCCCGGTGATGTCCGTGGCCCGCGCCCGCAGGGTGCGGGCGCCGGGAACACCGGCGCGCCAAGGGATTTCCCAGCGCTGCCAGCCGCGATCCGCTGCCGCGCCCACGAACTTCGCCTGCCGCCAGCCGTCTCCCGCGTCGACTTCGACCCGTCGGATCCGGCCGTTGCCCGACCACGACCGGCCGCGCAGCACGTGCCTGCCACCGGCCGCGAACTCGGCGTTCCAAGGCAGCTCGAACGCGCTCTTGACCACCTGCCGGGTCACGACCGTGCCCTCCGCCGGATAGTCCGGGCCGAGCAGCCGGTAGTACTGCGTGTTCCACGGCGACACCAGCGGCGTCTCCGAGACTTCGATCCGTCCGAGCCATTTGATCGACGAGATCCCGATCCAGGACGGCACGACGAGCCGGACCGGATGGCCGTGGTCCGGCGGGAGCGGGCGACCGTTCATCTCGTAAGCCAGCAAGACGTCCTGAAACGCTTTCGCGATCGGCAGCGGGCGCCGTACCTTCCCCAGGTTGACCCCGCCGGTGACGTAGTCGGCGTCCAGGCCCTCGGGCAGGACGTCCACCGCGTGCCGGGTCAGTCCCGCCTTGGCCAGCACCGTGGACAGCCGGACACCGCGCCAGCGCGCGACCCCGATCGCGCCGAGCTTCCAGGCCGTGCCGGACACCGTCTGCCCTTGTTGGCTGGTGAAGTAGCTCCGGCCGTTGCCCGCGCATTCGATGGCGGAGGTGATCGTCTCCGCAGGCAATCGGCGTAGATCGTGATAGGTGAACTCGACGGGCCTGTCCGCTGTCGGCGCACCGCGCAACCCGGTTCCGAACAGCTTCAAACGCCAGGTTCCGAGGTCGATCGACGGGGTGGCGGTGTGGTTCCGCACGAAGAACCGCTCGACCGGTGTCAGGTATCCCTGCCCGCTCAACGCCTCCCAGCGCGTCTCCGCGTTGGTGCCGTAGACCTCGAAGATCTCCGGCGGCAGCGGCTTCACGATCGCTGTCGCGGCCGACGCCGTCCCGGCCGGGAAAGTTCCGAGCGCCGTCAGCGCGAGCGAGCCACCGGCGGCCAGCCGAAGCATCCCGCGCCGCGATATCCCGTCGGCTCGCGCCTCACCCGCACGCCACTGCGCGAGCCGGGTGCGGTCATAGGTGGCTTCGTCGGTCATGCCGGTCATTGTCGGCAGCGGCCGTCCACCCGGACCAGCACGTCCACAGAGCGGAACATGTGGTGCCCCGGACGGGGATCGAACCCGCACTGTGTCGATTTTAAGTCGACTGCCTCTGCCAGTTGGGCTACCGGGGCACGGGTCAGCCTAGGCGATGCCCTCGACCGGTGATGACCTAGTTCGCCTTGTCGGCTTGGCGATACTTCAGCCAGCTGTTGCCGACAAGGTCCCAGATCGCCTGGTACTGGTCGAACCTCTCGCGCAGCACGGCCTGGTCCAGTTCCTCCGGCGGCGTCGAAGCGATGTAGTAGGTCAGTTCGTCACGCAGCCGGTAGAACTTGTACTGGCCCTCTTCCATCAGCACCCACAGCGAGCGCCACGCGAAGAAGGGTTCGAGCACGTTCACCACGGTCACGACTGCGACCAGCGCGAACGCCGTCCCCGTCCACGGGTTCAAGTTCTGCAAGCCGAGGATGACCGTCGAGGTCGCGGACAACATCAGCGCCAGGATCCGCAGGATGACCGACCGCGCGCGGAACCGGCGTTTGCGGATCCGCGCGTACTTCGTCCCCTGTTCGATCCGCTCCACGAGATCGTGGGCCAGTTCGAGCGGGGTCAGTCCCGGCCGGGGCAGGGCGGATTGGATGGGCGGCTTCAGCTTCCGGAATGCCTGCACCGAAACACCCTAGACGCCGTGAAGGCCTCCTTCCCTACGCTCAAGGTAGGGAAGGAGGCCTTCACGGAGCTACCGCCTCAGGACTTCGACAGCCTGTCGAACTCCTCGCGCGGGTTGTTGATCTGGCCGAGCGAGATGACCTCGCGCCGGAACAGGCCACCGAGCATCCAGTCGAACAGGATGCGGATCTTGCGGTTCCACGTCGGCATCGCCTTGAGGTGGTACGCGCGGTGGAAGAGCCAGGCCGGGAAGCCCTTGATCTTCAGGTTCAGCGCGTCGGCGACACCCTTGTGCAGACCGAGGCTGGCCACCGCACCCAGGTTCTTGTGGTAGTAGTCCTTCGGCTTGCCGCCGCGGATCACCTTGATGATGTTCTTCGACAGCAGGCGCGCCTGGCGAACGGCGTGCTGCGCGTTCGGCGGGCAGGTCGCGGTCGGGTCCTGCTCGGTCCGCGAGAGGTCCGGCACGGCGGCGTTGTCACCGGCGGTCCAGACGTCGGGGTGCCCGACGACCTGCATCGCGGCGGTGGCCTCGACGCGGCCGCGCTTGTCCAGCGGCAGGTCCGAGCTGGCGAGCACCGGGTTCGCCTTCACACCGGCGGTCCAAATGATCGTGTCGGTGTCGAACTCGGTGCCGTCCGAGAGCACGACGTGGCCGTTCTCGAACGACTTCGCCGCTGTCGACAAATAGACTTCGATGCCGCGCTTCTCGAGCTGCTCGACGGTGTACACACCGAGCGTCTCGCGCACCTCGGGGAGGATCCGCCCGGCCGCCTCGACGAGCACCCAGCGGATGTCCTCGACCTTGAGGTTCGGGTAGTAGTTCTCCACCGCGAACCGGGTCATGTCCTCGAGCTCGGCGAGCGCCTCGATACCGGCGAACCCGCCACCGACGACGGTGAACGTCAGCAGGCGCTTGCGCTGCTCGGGGTCGAGCGTGCTGGCGGCCTCGTCCAGCTTCGTCATGACGTGGTTGCGCAGGTAGATCGCCTCGCCGATGGTCTTGAAGGCGATGCCTTCCTCGACCAGGCCCGGGATCGGCAGGATGCGCGCCACGGCCCCGAGGGCGACCACGAGGACGTCGTAGTTCAGCTGCTCGACGTGCCCGTCGGCGGCCTCGACCGTGACGGCCTTGCGCTCGTGCTCGATTTTCGTCACGCGCGCGGTGAGCACGTGGCAGCGCTTGAGCACGCGCCTCAGCGGCACGACCACGTGCCGCGGTTCGATCGCACCGGCCGCCGCCTCGGGCAGGAAGGGGGCATAGGTCATGTGCGGCTGCGGATCAACGACCGTCACGGACGCTTCGTTGGCCCGGAGCATCTTTTGGAGCCCGTACGCCGTGTAGAGCCCGACGTACCCACCACCGAGGACGAGGATCCGTGTCGGTTCCGACTTAACACCAGCCATATTTCTATAGTCGCACCCATCAGCTGAGATCGCTCGTGTACCCCATCCCGCTGTGACCAGCGTCGCCACGGTTTCCGCACCGATTCAGTTCAGGCCCGCCGCCGAGGTCGCGGAGGCCAGGACGTCGCACACCATGTCAAGCGTCAGCCTGCCGGTCTGGACATTGCGCTGCGACACGTGGTAGCAGCCGAAAAGACGCAGGTCGCCGAGTTCTACCTCGGCTCCGTGGCCGAATTTCGGGCGTGGCGTGGGCACCGGCCAGCCCGCCTCCGCGAGCACCGGCAAGAGCGCTTGCCAGCCGAACGCGCCGAGCACGAAGACGGCCTTGAGTGTCGGTTTGAGCAACGTGAGCTCTTCGGCCAGCCAGGATCGGCAGGTGTCCCGCTCCTCAGGTGTGGGCTTGTTGGCGGGTGGCGCGCATCTCACCGGGGAGACCATCCTGGTCCCCCGCAGCTCGAGCCCGTCACCTATCCGGGTCGCCGTCGGCTGTGAGGCGACACCGACCCGGTGAAGTGCCTTGAACAGGACGTCGCCGGAGGGGTCGCCGGTGAACATCCGGCCGGTCCGGTTCGCGCCGTGTGCCGACGGAGCCAGGCCGACGATGGCCAGCGACGCGTCCGGCGGGCCGAATCCGGGCACCGGCCGGGCCCAATAGGTCTCGCCGGCGAAAGCCGCGCGTTTGACCACGGCGATCTCCTCGCGCCACGCGACCAGCCTCGGGCAGGCGCGGCAGCCGACGACCTCGGCGTCGAGTTCGGCGAGAGAACGGAACTTCATAGCGCCTCCTTCAACGCGTCGCGGCAGAGGCGATCGGCGTGCCGGGTCGTCTCCGGCTGCCGGAAGTCCGGGCACAGCCGCAGCACCTGGCGGCAGGCGTTGTCCAGGGAGATCTTGTGACCGACGGAGACGTAGACGGGCTTCACGCCGTCCTGGGTGCGCAGGACGGCGCCGACGACCTCGCCGTCGTCCAGCAGCGGTGCCCGCGAACCGCGTTCCGCGCCGGGCTCGTCGTGCTCGCCGATGAACCGGGTCTTGCCCACTCCGACGGACGGCAGGCCGGTCACGACCCCGACGTGGCACGCCAGCCCGAATCTGCGCGGGTGAGCCAGCCCGTGCCCGTCGCAGACCAGGAGATCCGGGACGTGATCGAGCGCGCGGAGGGCGTCGAGCAGCGGGGGCAGCTCGCGGAAGGCGAAAAGACCCGGTTCGTACGGGAACGAGACCTCGGAAACGACGGTTCGTTTTTCCACGACACGGAATCCGGAGGTTTCGAGCGTGACCGCGGCGGCGGCGATGAGGCCGCTGTCCTCGTCGTAGGCGACGTCCAGACCGGTGACCGTGGTGATCTCTTGTGGACAGCGATCTTCGAGATCGACCAGGCCTCGCAGGGTTTCCTGGATCTCGATCGCCTGGCGGGGCGTGTTCGGGCGATCATGCGCCGTGACGATGTCCACCGGTACAGACTGCCAGTAAGTTGGGGGTATGCCGGACACCAATCCCGAATCGAACACCGTGACGGCCGCCGACGACAAGGACACCCCGTCGGTGGAAACCAAGGCCGAACCGACCGACGACCTGGTCGCCACGAAGCACACGCTGACGCTCAAGCGGCGCAAGCTCGCCTACACCGCCCGGACCGGGCGGATCGTGCTGCGGAAGGAGGTCGTCACCGACGGGAAGTCCGAGGGCCACCAGGCCAAGGCCGAGGTGTTCGTGACCGCCTACACGCTCGACGACGCGGAACCCGGCACGCGCCCGGTCACCTTCGCTTTCAACGGCGGCCCCGGCTCGGCGAGCGTCTGGCTGCACATGGGCCTGCTCGGCCCGCGCCGTGTGCTGTCCGGCGACGTCGACGACCCGGTCGCGCCGCCCTACGGGCTGACCGACAACCAGGAAACCCTGCTCGCGCACAGCGACCTGGTGTTCATCGACCCGGTGTCGACCGGCTACTCGCGTGCCGTGGACGGCGAGAAGGCCAAGGAGTACCACGGGTTCACCGCCGACATCGAGTCCATCGGTGAGGTCATCCGGCTGTGGGTGTCGCGGGAGAAGCGCTGGCTCTCACCGAAGTTCCTCGCCGGCGAGTCTTACGGCACGCTCCGCGCGGCCGGGCTGGCGTCGCACCTGCAGGAACGCCATGGGATGTACCTGAACGGCCTCCTGCTGATCTCGTCGGTGCTGGACCTGGGCACCCTGCGGTTCACCGAGGGCAACGACCTGCCGTACTCGCTCTACGTGCCGACGTACGCGGCGATCGCGCACTACCACGGCCTGCACGGCGACCGTCCGCTCGACGACGTCCTCGCGGACGCCGAGGACTTCGCGGCCAAGGAGCTCCCCTGGGCCCTCGCGCGTGGCGCCCGTCTGTCCACACAGGATCGGGCGGAGGCGGTGGCGACCCTCGCTTCCCTGACCGGCCTGAGCGAGTCCTATGTGGACCGAGTCAATCTGCGGATCGAGCACGTCCGCTACTTCACCGAGCTGTTGCGGGACAAGGGTCTCACCGTCGGCCGGATGGACGGCCGGTTCACCACCTGGGAACCCGACGGCGGCCGCGAGCACATGAGCGACGACCCGTCGATCTCGCGGATCATCGGCGCCTACACGGGTGGGCTCAACCACTACGTGCGCGCCGAACTGGGATACGAGAACGATCTGCCGTACGAGATCCTTTCGACGGACGTCTTCAAGGCCTGGTCGTACTCCGACTTCGAGGGCCGCTCGGTGTCCTCTGTGGACTCTCTCGCTTCCGCCATGCGGGCGAATCCGCACCTTCGGGTGCATGTCGCCTTCGGCCACTACGATGGCGCTACGCCGTACTTCGCTTCGGAGCACGTGTTGGCGCGGCTGCAGATTCCTGAGGAGCTGCGGGACAACATCGATACGGCTTACTACCCGGCGGGGCACATGATGTACGTGCACGAGGAGTCGCGGGTGCGGCAGGCGAAGGACCTGGCGAAGTTCGTCAAGGCCGCTTCAGGGAAGTAGCACCCTCTCGGCTTCACCCTGTAGTGCAATGAAGGGGCCTTTCATAGCAAATTTTGCTATGAAAGGCCCCTTCATTGCATGGGCACCCTGAGTTCTGTCGGTCCCGCGGATCACCATGTCCGCCATGTATCTATCCAAGAACCCACTCACCGATTCATACCTCCGGCAGTACAGCCAGGAGGGTGTCATCCGCGTAGCGACCCTGGAAGAACTCGGGGTTTCGCAAAGTACCTCGTATCGAAGATGCCAACCTGGAGGCAGATGGACTCACCTGCTTCCAGGCATCGTTCTCCTGTCCCGGACCAGGCCGACAGCAAGACAACGCGTCGAAGCCGCGTTGATGCACACGAGCGGCCACGGCGTCATCACCGGGTTCGAGGCGGCACGTCGTTATGGGCTACGTCAAATCCCTTCCGGAGATGCCGTCCATGTTCTCATTCCTCAGCTCCATCACATCAGAAGCGCCAAGTTCGTGATCGTCGAGAGGACGATTCACATTCCCGGACGCCGCGTGCTGAGCCGAGTACCGCTCGCGGAGCCACCTCGTGCGGTACTCGACGGGCTCCGACGCTTACGCGAGGTCGACCCGGTGCGTGCTCTGATGCTCGAGGCCATTGAATGCGGACTCTGCACGCTGAACGAGCTACAAGCCGAGTTGGAGTCGGGTAGCAAGCGTGGGACTGCGCTGCCCCGCGCCGTGCTTCGCGAACTCGAAGCCGATGTCGTCTCCGTACCTGAAGCCTCGGCACTCTCGATCTGGCAACGCGCCGGTCTTCCCTCGGCCGAGCGGAACGTCAAGATCTACGACGTTCACGGAAACTACATCGGCAAACCCGACTCATGGTGCGATGAACTGGCCATGGCCTGGGAGATCGATTCGTACTCGTTCCATTTCGGCAGGGACGACTTCAGAAGGACGCTTCATCGCAACAATCGCTACGCGGCAGCTGGGATCGTTGTAGTCCAGACGCTTCCCGCCAGGCTGCGCGACGAACCCGAAAAGGTCGTTGGAGAGCTTCGTGCCGCTGCGGCAGCGGCGAGACGAAGGCCGCGGCCCACCATTATCGTCGCTCGGGAGGAGCGAGCGGCTTGAGCACCACCTAGTGCAATGAAGGGGCCTTTCATAGCAAAATTTGCTATGAAAGGCCCCTTCATTGCACTCTCAGGACCGAGTGATCAGCCTCGCAGGAACTCCGAGCCGCGAGTGACGGCCGACCAGGCGTCGACGGCTCCATGGCCGTAGAAGCCGTTGAACGAAGCGTCACCGGTGCAGGTCGCGGTGAACGACGCGTCCCGGCCTTCCTTCAGGTAGTCGACGGTCCGCGGCGTCGGGCAGGCGATGTCCGAAGCCGTGCCCTCGAGCACCCGCTGCACGGCGTCCGGGCTCATCCCGAAGTCGCGCGAACCCTTGCCGTACTGCGAAACGATGAGCGCGGCGACACCGGTCGCGTGCGGCGACGCCATCGACGTCCCCTGCAGCCACTGGTAGTAGCCGACGCGGCCATCGGCGGCGGTCGCCTTCTGGACCCCGGCGGTGACACCGGCGGGCGTGATGTTCCCGGCCGCGTCGATGTTGCCTTCCGCGACACCGACGTTGCGCGGGTAGGTCGAGAGGATCTGGTTCTCGACCGTGCGGTACCACGGGGTGCCGAAGTAGTCACGGAAGTATCCGCCGGGTGCGGAGACCGAGATCTGCTCGACGCCGTAGTTCGAGTAGTCCGCCTTCGCCTGCGAAGGACCGAAGGACGAGACGCCGATCGTGTGCGGGCCTTCGATGGGCAGCGAGAGGCAGCTGTTGTCGATCTGCCGCGGGTGGGTGCTGTTCGACGGGTAGCCCGGGCTCGACGCGTCCGGCTGCGGGGCGGCGAGGTCGCTGTGCTGGTTGCCCAGCGAGACGACCTGCGTGACGCCCTTGCGGTGCGCGTAGTTCAGCGCGCGGGTGGTCGCCTCGATGATGGTGCGCTGTTCCGCCTGCTGCGCCGGGGTGTCCGCGGGGTTCGCGGCGCAGTTGTACAGCCACGGGTCCGTGAAGAAGGACATGTTGACGACGTCGACACCGGCGTCACCCGCGTAGGTGATCGCGTCCACCGTCGGCTGCAGGAAGAAGAAGCCCGAGTCCTGCCCGGCGCGGATGTTCACCAGGGTCACGTTCGGCGCGACGCCCGAGACGCCGAAGCCGTTCGCGGCGGCGCCGATGGTTCCGGCGACGTGCGTGCCGTGCCCGTTGTCGTCGTGGTCCGCCGGGTCCTTGCAGCCGCGGAATTCACACGGCCCGTCGACGACGGCGCCGTTGACGTCGGAGACGATGTCCTTCGTGAAGTTCCGCGACGCGGCGAGATCGAAGTTCGGCGCGATGTCCGGATGGCTCGCGTCGACACCCGTGTCGATGATGCCGACCTTCACCCGCTTGTCGCCCGGCTGCTTGGTGCGCGAAAGGTCCGAACGGACGGACTGGAGGCCCCAGAGCTGATCGTCGAGCGGGTCCATGCCGACGGCCTTCGGCTGCGCCGGCTTCTTGGCCGACGCGGCGCCGCGGCTCTCCTTCTCGACGACGTTCGGCTTGACCTTCGCCTTGCCTTCCTTCGGCGCGGTGCCGATCGGCTTCGCCTTGGCCGCACCGAAGACCGAGCGGTCCGCGGAGACCCGCTCGGCGAAACCGTTGGCCGGCGCGGTCGCGGTGATCAGGCCGACCGCGGCGTTGCTGGTCACGACGGTGCCACCGGCGGCGCGGATCGCCCGTTCCACCGACGCGACGCTTTGCCCTTCACGGGCCAGAACCGAGAATTCGGTCGCCGCGCCGGAAAGCGCCGGCTGCGCGGACGCGACCGGAGTAGCGACGATCGCACCGAACAGCGGTACCGCGAGCGCGATCACGAGAGATCTGGGTCTTTTCACTTCCTGCCTCCTGAAGAAACGATTCATGAAAGCTACGTCAGCGTTCTCCGCTTATCAACGAAGTCCCTACGAAAGTCAGGGGACGACCGTTTTCTCCTCCGCGAAATGACAGGCGGACAAATGCCCGCCGGATCGGGTGATCAATTCGGGTTCCTGATCAGCGCAGATGTCCTGCGCCTTCCAGCACCGGGTGCGGAACCGGCAGCCGGACGGAGGATCCAGCGGGCTGGGCACGTCGCCTTCCAGGCGGATCACCTGCCGCTGCCCGCGCAACGCCGGATCAGCGACCGGAACCGCGGAGAGCAGCGCCTGCGTGTACGGATGCGACGGGTGTTCGTAGATCTCCTCTTCCGTCCCCATTTCCACGATCTTGCCGAGATACATCACCGCGACCCGCGTGGAAAGGTGACGGACAACGGACAGGTCGTGTGCGATGAAAACGTAGGAAAGACCGAATTCCTTTTGCAGTTCGCCGAGCAGGTTCATCACCTGCGCCTGGATCGAAACGTCCAGCGCGGAAACCGGCTCGTCGCAGATGATGACCTTCGGCCGCAACGCCAGCGCCCGCGCGATCCCGATGCGCTGACGCTGCCCGCCGGAGAACTGGTGCGGATAGCGGTTGATGTGCTCGGGATTCAGCCCGACGACGTCGAGCAGCTCCCGCACCTTCGCCGCCCGCGATCCCTTCGGCGCCACCTCGGTGTGGATCTCGAACGGCTCGCCGATGATGTCGCCGACCGTCATCCTCGGGTTCAGCGAGGTGTACGGATCCTGCAGCACGATCTGGATCTCGCGCCGCAGCTTCCTGAGTTCGGCTCCCCGCAAGGCGAAGATATCACGGCCTTCGAAGGTCGCGAGCCCGCCCGTGGGTTCCTCCAGGCGCATCAGCACCTGGGCCAGCGTGGACTTGCCGCAGCCGGATTCCCCCACCACGCCGAGGGTTTCCCCCGGCATGAGATCGAAGGAAACGCCGTCGACGGCCTTCACGTGACCGATCGTGCGCTTGAACAGGACCCCTGCCCGCACCGGGAAGTACTTCACCAGGTTCTCGACCCGCAGGATGGGCTCAGACACGGCCGCTCACCACCTCGTCGGCGAAGTGGCAGGCGCTGACCCGGCCGAAACCGAGGGTGTGCAGAGCGGGCCGTTCGGTCTCGCACCGGCTTTCCGCCCGCGGGCACCGCGGATGGAACGGGCAACCGGGCGGAACGTTCAGCAGGCTCGGCGGCAGGCCTTTGATGGTCTCCAGCGTCTGTCCTTTGAGGTCGAGCCGCGGCAGCGAGGCCATCAGCGCCTCGGTGTAGGGATGCCCCGGCGAGCGGAACAACTCGGCGACGTCGGCCTGTTCGACGATCCGGCCCGCGTACATCACGGCGATCCGGTCGGCGACCTCGGCGACCACCGCCAGGTCGTGGGTGATCAGGATCAGGCCCATCCGCCGTTCGGCCTGGATCTCCGCCAGCAGGTCCATGATCTGGGCCTGCACCGTGACGTCGAGCGCCGTCGTCGGCTCGTCCGCGATCAGCAGATCGGGGTCGAGCGCGAGCGACATGGCGATCATCGCGCGCTGCCGCATCCCGCCCGAGAACTGGTGCGGGTACTCGCGGACCCGGCGGGCGGCAGCGGGGATGCGCACGATGTCGAGCAGTTCGATCGCCCGCTTGCGAGCGTCCTTTTTGGACATCCCGAGCCGGACCCGCAACTGCTCTTCGATCTGGAAGCCCACGGTGAAAACGGGGTTCAGCGCGGAAAGCGCGTCCTGGAAGATCATCGCGATCTCCCCGCCCCGCACCTCACGACGCCGTTCTTCGGTGGCGGTGAGCAGATCCTCGCCGCGGTAGCGGACGGCGCCGCCGGTGACGACGGCGGGCGGGCTGTCGAGGATGCCCATCACCGTCTGCGCGGTCACGCTCTTGCCCGAACCCGATTCTCCCAGCACAGCGAGGGTTTCCCCGGCGTGCACGGAGTAGTCGACCCCGTTCAGCACGGTCGCGACACCGTCCGGGGTCCGGAATTCGACGTGGAGGTCTTCCACCTCTAGCAGCAATTCGTCGGACACAGCCGCTCACCGGGCCTTCGGGTCGAGCGCGTCGCGGATCCCGTCACCGAGCATGACGAACGCGAGCACGGTGATGGTGACGAAACCGGCCGGGAACAACAGCATGTGCGGGTTCACCCGGAAGTAGTCCCGCGCGTCGCTGATCATCACTCCCCACGAGACGACCGGCGGACGCACGCCGACGCCGAGGTACGCCAGCGTCGCCTCCGCGCCGATGAACGCGCCGAGCGCGATGGTGCCGTAGACCAGCACCGGCGCGACCGTGTTGGGCAACAGGTGCCGGAACACGATGCGCGGCGTGCTCGCGCCGAGTCCGCGCGCGGCCTTGACATAGTCGAGTTGCTTGGCCACCAACGTCGCCGACCGCATGATGCGCATCGCCACCGGCCAGCTCAGCGCCGCGATCGAGACGACCACCTGCACGATGATCGTGACCGCGCCGGGGTTCGAGCCGGGGGCGTTGAACGTGGTCAGGATGACGATCGCGCCGAGCACGAACGGCAGCGCCGCGAAGATGTCGCCCACCCGCGAGAACAGGCTGTCGACGAGACGGCCGTAGTACCCGGCGACGATCCCGACCACCGAGCCGATCAGGATCGTCAGCACCGTCGCGAAGACACCGACCAGCAACGACGCCCGTGCGCCGTGGATGGTCCGCGCGTAGACGTCGTAACCCTGGTTGTCGTAACCGAACCAGGCGTCCGCGGACGGTCCTTCGTTGGCGTGGAGCAGATCGCTGAACCCGGCGGGCCGGGAACTGAACAGGTCGGGCGCGATCGCGATGAGCACGACGAGCGCGATGATGACGGCGGAGATGATGAACGACGGCCGCTTGCGCAGCATCCGCCAGGCGTCGCCGCCGAGACTGCGCGGTTTGTGCGCCACCGCGGAATCGTCGGCGACTCCGGCGCTCGCGACGTCCACGGAGGACACGCCGCCTGCCACGTTGGGGTCAGTCATAACGGATCCTCGGGTCGAGAACGGCATAGAGCAGGTCGACGATGAGACTCACCAGCAGGTAGACCATCACCAGCAGGACGACGACGCCGGTGACGGTGGCGCCCTCCCGGTTCTGGATACCGCGGAAGATGAGCCCGCCGATGCCGTTGATGTTGAACACGCCTTCGGTGACGATGGCCCCGCCCATGAGCGCGCCGATGTCGGTGCCGATGAAGGTCAGCACCGGGATCACCGAGTTCCGGAGCAGGTGCACCCCGACGACCCGGCTGCGCGGTTGTCCTTTCGCGACGGCCGTGCGGACGTAGTCGGCGTGCCGGTTCTCGGCGATGCTCGTTCTGGTCAACCGGGCGATGTAGGCCATGGACAGACTGCCGAGCGCGATGCCGGGCACGATCAGTTCGCCGATCGTGGCGTCCTCGGAGACGCTCGCGTCGATGAGTCCCAGTTCCGAACCGAGGACGATCTGGAGCACGATCGCGGTGACGAACACCGGGATCGAGATCAGGAACGTGGTGGACATCAGCACGAGGTTGTCGAGGAAACCCTTGCCGCGCAGGCCGGTCAGGATGCCCGCGGACAGGCCGATGATCGCTTCGATGGCCACCGCGATGAGGGCGAGCCGGACGGTCACGGGATAGGCGTTCCCGATCAGCTCGCCGACCGAGACACCGTTGAAGGTCTCGCCCCAGTCGCCGGTGAACAGGTTGCCGAGGTACTTGAAGTACTGGACGAAGATCGAATCGTCGAGGTTGAACTTGTCGGTCATCATCTCGATGTAGGCGGGCGGACAGGCGACCTGACCGCATTTGCCGGCGAACGGGTCACCGGGCACCGCCCACACGAGGGCGTAGATGAGGAACGTGGTGCCGAAGAAGACCGGGATGAGTTGAAGTAGGCGTCGGAGGATGTACTGGGGCATGGGCGTGCCGTCCTGGGGATCGCGTGGTGGGAGCCGGGGTCCGGCCGGGGGGGGGGGGGGGGCCCCCCGCCCGCCCGCCCCCCCCCGTAAAAAAAGCCCCCCACCCAAGAAAGAAATAGTACAAAAAAAACCCAAGAGAGAATAAGATGAGGAAAAAAAAA
>NZ_JBHXJK010000014.1:0-37176 GCF_042723255.1 Amycolatopsis thailandensis | reverse complement strand
GGGGGGCTGGGGGGGGCGGGGGGGGGGTGGGGGGGGGGGGGGGGGGGGCCGGGCGGGCGGGGCGCGTGGCGCCCCGGGCCGGCGCGACCACGCGTTTACTTCGCCGCGACCTCGATGGACGAGTAGTCAGCGAGACGGCCGAAGTCGAGCTTCGCGACCTTCAGCCGGTTCGACTTGCCACCGACGCCCTTCTCCTCCCACACGGGGATCTGCGGCAGGTCCTTCGCGATCAGGTCTTCGGCCTGCTGGTACAGCTTGATCGCGGCCGCCTTGTCGGCGGTCTGGTCCGCCTGGGTCAGCAGCGCGTCGACGGCCGGGTTGTTGTACGTGGAGTCATTCGACGAACCAGTGCTCTTGTAGCGCGGGTTCAGGTAGTTCTCGATCGACGGGTAGTCGGCCGACCAGTCGGAGCGGCCCATGCCGGTCAGCTGGCGGTTGTTGACGATGCTGCGCCACTGGCCGAAGTCGGTCGCCGGCACGAAGTCGCATTCGACGCCGAGCGCGTTCTTGATGCTGTTGCACGCCGCGACCAGCGGCTCCTTGCGGCCACCGTCGGCGTTCGAAGCGATGGTCAGCTTGCCGGTGAAACCGGACTTCGCGAAGAGCTCCTTGGCCTTGGCCGGATCGAACTTGCAGAACTCGCCGCAGACGCCCGGCCGGTATCCCTCGATACCGCGCGAAACGTAGCCGTCGGCCGGCGCGTAGGTGTCGTTCATGACGGTCTTGACGATCTGCTCGCGGTCGATGGCCAGCGAGATCGCCTTGCGCAGGTCCAGGTTGTCGTAGCCCGGGACGTAGTACGGGAGCGCGAGCGCGCTGATGCCGAGCAGGTTTCCTTCGACCAGGCGCTGACCGAGGTCGGCCTTGTACTTACCGCCGGCCTTCGCCGACGGCGGGAGCGCCTCCATGAAGTCGAGACGGTTGCTCAGCAGATCCTGGTACGCGGTCTCCTGGCTGGTGTAGATGCGGACTTCCAGGTCCTTGAACTTGACCTTGTCCTCGCCCTGGTACTCGTCGAAGCGCGTGAGCTTCATGTTCTGGTTGGGCGTGCGCGAAACGAACTTCAGCGGTCCGTTCCCGATCGGGGCCTTGGCGAACGCCTCCGGGTCGGCGAAGAACTTGTCCGGCAGCGGCGCGAAGGCGAGGTAGCCGATCTTGGTGGCGAACACCGAGAACGGGCCCTTGAGGGTGGCCTGGAACTCGTAGTCGTTCACGACCTTGAGCCCGGACATCTCCTTGACGGCCGGCTCTTTGGCGCTGATCTCGTCGTAGCCCTGGATCTGCTCGAAGAACGACGCGTTCTGCATGCCGTTCTTGCCGTTCGCGCTGTAGTTCCACGCGTCGACGAAGTTCTTCGCCTTGACCTCGGTCCCGTCGTGGAACTTCCAGCCCTTTTTGATCTTGATGTCGAAGACCTTGGAATCGGTCGTGGTGATCGATTCGGCCATCAGGTTGTACGGCTCGGCAGTGTCGGATTTGTAGCCGACCAGCGCCGAGAAGACCGGCTTGAGCGCCTTGGACCCACCGAGTTCGTTGGTGTTGGCGGGAATAAGCGAGTTCTCCGGCTCGGTGCCGTAGACCGAGACCGCCGCGTTGGCGTCAGCGGCGCCGGATCCCTTTTCGTCCTTGGATCCACCACCCCCACAGGCCGTCAGCAGCAGGGCCGCCGTGGCCACCACCGCCGTCGCTCCCCAGAACCCGCGTGAAGCCCGCATGTCCCCTCCAACTCTCGTCGTCGGATAGTCCGGCGGGCGCTGGTCGCGCCCCACCGCCCAGAAGGTGAGACGACGCTATGGGACAGGTGAAGGCGATCACAGTGCGTTGGTGTTGCAAATGGGTGACGGTATCCGGGACCACCCGGTCAGAGCACAACCTTGGTAGGAACACGGCTGCGCCGAATGGTCTAATCCGGACTTGAGGTCACCACTTGATCACCGAAAGAAATGGCTTCACGCAAGAGAAACCCGGCTGTCAAGCCAGTGACAGCGCGATCCCGTCGAGGATGTCGTGCTCGGAGATCACCAGCTCGTCGGGACCACCGCGCGTGGCGAACTGTTCGGCCAGCACCTGCACGATCACCGAGCCGCCGCCGATCACGTCGACCCGGCCGGGGTGGATCACCGGGTTCGCGGCGCGGGTCGCGTGGCCGGCGGTGAGGAGCGACTGCGCGACCCGGTCGATCTCGGCGTGGGAGAGCTTCGAAAGGTGGGTGCGCTCGGAGTCGTACTCCGACAGTCCCTGTGACACGGCCGTCAGGGTCGTGACCGTCCCGGCGACACCGATCCACGTCTTGGCGGTGGACACGTCCACGACGTCGAAGGCCTCGGTGAGCACCTTGGCGGCCAGCTCGCGGGCTTCAGCGATCTCGCCCGCTGTCGGCGGGTCGGACTTCAGCGCGCGTTCGGTGATCCGCACGCAGCCGATGTCGACCGACTTGGCCGCGATCACCTCGGCCCGGCGGCCGTCCCAGGTCCCGACGACGAGTTCGGTCGAGCCGCCGCCGACGTCGACCACCACGAAGGGGCCGTCGTCGGGATCCTGCTCGCCGACGGCGCCGGTGAAGGACAGCCGCGCCTCTTCGTCGCCACTGATGACTTCGGCCTCGGTACCGAGCACCTCACGGGTCATCGCGAAGAACTCGTCGCGGTTGCTCGCGTCGCGCGTCGCCGACGTCGCGACCATGCGGACCTTCTCGACACCCTTGCGGCGCGCGGCGATCGTGTAGTCGGCCAGCGCCTTGCGGGTGCGCTCGAGTGCCTCGGGGGCCAGCCTGCCGGTGGCGTCCACGCCCTGCCCGAGGCGGACGATCCGCATCTCGCGGTGCAGGTCGCGCAGGTCGACCGTCCCGTCGTGACGGGGGGTCAGCTCGGCGACGAGCAGGCGGATGGAGTTGGTCCCACAGTCGATCGCGGCAACACGAGGCATGCCCGGAGATTACAGCGGAGCGGAGCTTCTCCGTTGAGGGTGGTGGCGGGGGCATGGATGGATAGTCAATGCCGATCAGGTGGTTCCCGCACCGCTGGAGGTCGTTGTCGGCAACGTCGTCGTCGTGGTGGTCGTCGTCGTCGGCGAGGTACAGGTCGTCGGCGGCGGGGGTGTCGTGGTCGTCGGGCTCGTGGTCGAAGTCGGCACCGTCGCCGTCTCGGTGACAGGCTGACAAGGCGGTTTCGAGCTGCTCGTCGGCGGCTTCGACGAGGAAGACGAACTCGTACTCGTCCCCGGCAACGTGCTCGACGGCGGCGGCACCGAACCGGGCGGCGTCGACGGCAGCGGAGGCGGCGGCACCGACGTGGGCGGCGGAGCGGCGGCCGCGTTCGGGGCACCGACGGGCACTTTGCTGTCCGGCGTCGGCAGCACTCCCGTGCGGTAGGCCTCGGCCCAGATGAGCACGGTGTTCACGTAGGTGTCGGAGTTGTTGTAGCGGAACACGGCCGCGCGCAACTGGTCCGGTTTGGACAGATCGAGTCCGCCCGAGCACAGGTACCGGCCGGTGCCGAGTGCGGCGTCGAAGATGTTGTTGGGGTTCGACTCGCCGTCGCCGTTGCCGTCGGAGGCGTAGCGGGCCCAGGTCGACGGGATGAACTGCGTCGGGCCGACGGCGCGATCCCAGACGGTGTCGCCGTCGTATTTGCCGCCGTCGGTGTCCGGGATGGCCGCGAACGGTCCGGCGCCGTTGAGCTGCGGGCCGAGGATCGGTTCGAGGGTGTTGCCCTTCGCGTCGACGTAACCGCCGCGCGCGTGGTTCGACTCGATCCGGCCGATGCTGGCGATCAGCGCCCAGTCGATGTGACAACCGGGCTGTTCGGCGATGAGGATGTCGGCGGCGTTGCGGTACGCGGCGAGCGCGGTGACCGGGATGCCGAGCGGACCGTTGGGGAGTTCGTCCGCGGGGAGCGGGAGCGGGGTCGGCGCGTTCGGCAGGCTGCCGTCGACGCCGATCTGCTGGACGAGCGGGTTCTTGGGGTCATAGCCGCCGACGAGGGCGACGTTGTCGGTGTGGATCGTGCCCGCCGTCGCGGCCCAGCTGCCGGCACCGACGACCGCGGCACCGGCCGGGACGATGGCGAGGACACCTCCGGTCACCGCGGCGATCGTGCGGTGCCGGAGACAGAGTCTCCTGACATGACCTGTCACCGCGCCTGGCACGTGCCTCACGCGCATACCTCAGAACCCTCCCGGCGGATCGCGATCCGGCGATCCGGTACTTCCCACCCCGACAACCCTCGACCGTGCACAGCCTGCCGCATACGGTGACCGGTTTCACCCCATAGGGAGGATGAGTTGGTCGACAAGGGGTGAATTAACCCACCTGGAGGAACTATCTGTGCACCGGGCGCCGGTGTTACCCCTGGCAGTCGCCCGACGGCCATCCGTTGGCCTTCAGCAGCGCGAGGGTCTCGTCGCCGAACGGGTTCACGCCGGGGCCGACGGCGAGCGTGTGCGCCAGGTGGACGTGCAGGCATTTGACGCGGCCGGGCATCCCGCCCGCGCTGACCTCGTGGCCGAGCGAGTCGATGGCGTCGCGTTCGGCGAGGTAGCTCTCGTGGGTCCGCTGGTAGGCGGCCGCCAGCTCGGGGTCCTCCGCGAGCCGGTCGGTCATCTCCTTCATCAGCCCGGACGCCTCGAGCGTGCCCACCATCGACGTCAGCTTCGGGCAGGTCAAGTAGTAGAGCGTCGGGAACGGGGTGCCGTCGTCGAGGCGGGGGCTGGTCTGCACGACCGACGGGTGGCCGCTCGGGCAGCGCGCGGCGACGGCGCGCAGCGCACGGGGTGCCCGGCCGAGCTGTTCCGCGATGATCTCGCGGTCGGCGTCGGTCACAGGCTCGTATGAAGACTTTTCCGTGCTGTTCACACCCCTAAGGCTAAAGGGGGAGGTTCAGCCGCCCGCGACCTGATCCCACAGCTTCTCGTACCAGGAGCCCGCGGGCACCGGCTGCTGGCCTTGCGGCTCGCCCTGCTCGGGCACCTTGTCCTCGGGGAGCTGCACGATGTACGGCGTCTCGCCGGGCTTCACGAAACCGAAGCGCTTACGCGCCTCGGCCTCGATCTGCGCGGGGTCGCTCAGCTCGGCCTTGCGGCCTTCCAGCTGGGCGACGCTCCGCTGCAGTTCGGACTGCAACTGCTGCTGCTCGTTCACCTCGGACTTCTGGCTGAGGTACGTGCGCAGCGGGACGGCGATGGTGAACGCGAGCGCGCACACCACGATCGCCACCACCGCGGCCCGGCGGGTGGTGGACATGCCGAGCACCTTCGCGGCACCCGATGCCCTCTTCGCCGCCAGGCTGCGGCGCAGCCGGGTTCGGGCGCGGACCTCGTTCGTCGTCGTACGACGGGCGCTCTCCGGCCGGCGGCCCCTGCCGGAGCCACCGCCGTCCGCACGCCCGCTACGACGGGTCCGCGCCCTCCCCCGGTCTGCCATCATCTTTATCGCGCCGACCGCGATCGCGCTGCCAGGGCGCGGCGTTCCGCCTTGAAACCCTCCGAGCACGTGAAGGGCGCCCTGCCATCGCGATAGCGGGGCCTTGCGACCAAAAGGCGCGACTTCAAAAGATCAAAAGACACTTCCGCCTCACCCCTCCGGGCTGAACCGCGGGAACGCGAGGTCGCCGGCGTAGCGAGCCGCGTCGGCGAGGGTCTCCTCGATGCGGAGCAGCTGGTTGTACTTGGCGATCCGCTCGCCGCGCGCCGGGGCGCCGGTCTTGATCTGGCCGACACCGGTCGCGACGGCCAGGTCCGCGATGAAGGTGTCCTCGGTCTCACCGGACCGGTGGCTCATCATCGACTTGTAGCCGTACGAGGTGGCCAGCGAGATCGCGTCGAGGGTCTCCGACAGCGTGCCGATCTGGTTGACCTTCACCAGCAGCGCGTTGGCGGCGCGGCGGGTGATGCCCTCTTCGAGGCGGTCCGGGTTGGTGACGAACAGGTCGTCGCCGACGATCTGGACCTTCTCGCCGATCTCGGCGGTCAGCTGGACCCAGCCGTCCCAGTCGTCCTCGCTCAGCGGGTCCTCAATGGACACGAGCGGGTAGTCGCGCAGCAGTTCGGCGTAGTAGGCCGACATCTGCTCGGCGCTCTTCTTCGCGCCTTCGAAGGTGTACGCGCCGTCGGAGAAGAACTCAGTCGCGGCGACGTCGAGCGCGAGCGCGACGTCACGGCCCGGGGCGTACCCGGCCTTCTCGATCGCCTGAAGGATCAGGTCGAGCGCTTCGCGGTTGTTCTTCAGGCTGGGCGCGAAGCCGCCTTCGTCGCCGAGGCCGGTGGACAGGCCGCGGCCCTTCAGGACCGACTTCAGCGAGTGATAGACCTCGGTGCCCCAGCGCAGGGCCTCGCGGAACGACTCGGCGCCGATCGGCGCGATCATGAATTCCTGGATGTCCACATCGGTGTCGGCGTGCGCGCCACCGTTGAGGATGTTCAGCATCGGCACCGGCAGCACGTGCGCGTTCGGCCCGCCGAGGTAGCGGAACAGCTCCAATTCGGCCGACTCCGCGGCGGCCTTCGCGACGGCGAGCGAAACGCCGAGGATGGCGTTCGCGCCGAGGCGGGACTTCGCCGGGGTGCCGTCGAGGTCGACCAGCTTCTGGTCGACGATGCGCTGGTCGACGGCGTCGGTGCCGACCAGATCCGGGCCGATCTCGTCCAGGACGGCCGCGACCGCGCGCTCGACACCCTTGCCGTTGTACCGGCCGGTGTCGCCGTCACGCAGCTCGACGGCTTCGTGTTCGCCGGTGGACGCACCCGAGGGGACCGCGGCCCGCGCGAGCGTGCCGTCGTCGAGAGCCACCTCCACTTCGACCGTCGGGTTGCCTCGCGAGTCCAGAATCTCGCGAGCGCCTACCTGCTCGATGAGCGCCACGCCATGCTCCTCATGTGGGTCGTGCCTGCGGTGACGGGGCCCAGCCTAGCCGTCGGCGTCGTTCACCCGTTGGAGGCACGCGCCACATCGAGCTTCGAACGGACCTAGTCGGTGACCGGTTCACCTGCGCGGACTTCCCGCCAGCCCGACGGAAGCTCCACCGTGTCGGAGAACTGCTGCCAGAAAGTCCAGCTGTTGCCGCCGATGTCGGAGACGGTGAACACACGGGCGCCGTAGGGCTGGTCCTGGGGCGCGTCGAGGTCGGCGTCGTCGCCCAGCGCGGCGCGGACACGCTCGTACTGCGCGTCGGCGTCGGCGACGTAGACGATGTTCAGCTGCCCGACCGGGCCGTCGACACCCTTGGCCTGCCAGTACTCGGGGCCGACCCCGGCCAGCTGGATCTTGGCCGGGCCGGCGCACAGGGTGGCCTGGAACACCTCTCCGGAGGCGTCGGCGAAGCGCACCTCCTCGGTGAACCCGAACACTCTGACCAGCCACGCGACCGCCTCGGTCGCGTCGGAGTAGTAGAGGTACGGCGCGAGCCCGAGGTAACCGGGCTCGTTCTCGGGCCTATCCGCTTCGGCACTGCTCATGGCAGGACAGTCCACCATGACCGTTTCAGCAGTCGAGATCGGCCCTGCCCCGGCGTATCGTGGAGCGGACCATGATGGATGCCGAACCCGCCCCAGAACCCGGTCAGGACTCGTCCGGCGAGTCTCGGTTCCGTGCCTTCCGACAGGCGGAGGCGCTGGTCGAAAGCCGCAGGCCGCTCGACGCCCTCAAAGCCCTCGAGCCCTTGCTGGAGGAAGAAACCGACAAGCCGAGCGTTCAGCTGCTGGCGGGCCGCGCGTACTTCCACTCCGCTCAGTTGCGGCGGGCCGAGCGCGCCTTCACCCGGGTGCTGGAAATGGATCCCACCGATCATTACGCGCGGTTCGTGCTCGGGCGGACCCTCCAGCGCCTCGGGCGGTTGACCGAGGCGCTCGCGCAGATGCGGATCGCGTCGGCGATGCATCCGATCCCGGAGTATCTGGAAGCGATCAGCGAGGTCAGCGCGAGGATCGCGTTGCGCGACTGACCTGCCCACCGCCACCACGGCCGCGGGAGCAAGGGACCTTTGCTCTCATTTGGACTTGGCCTTGAGGTGGGCGCGCTCGCCCTGCTTGCCGAACAGCACCAGCAGCTCCACCGGCCCCGGCCCCGCGCTCCCGAACCAGTGCGGCACCCGCGTGTCGAACTCCGCGGCCTCGCCGGGTCCCATCGTGAAGTCACGGTCGCCGAGCAGTGCCCGCAACCGTCCGCTGAGGACGTACATCCACTCGTAGCCCTCGTGCGTCCGTTGCACCGGCTCGATGTCCTCCACCGGGATCAGCAGTTTGAACGCCTGCGGCTGCCCCGGCTGCGCGGTCAGCGCCCACGCGGTGAACCTGCCGAACTTCTGGGCCTTCATCCGGACCCGCGGATCGGACGGCTCGGGTTCGCCGACCAGTTCGTCGAGCGGGACCTGATGCGCCGCCGACAAGGTGAGCAGCAATTCCAGGGTGGCCTTCCGGGTACCCGATTCGAGCCGCGAGAGCGTGCTGGCGGAGATCCCCGTCGTTTCCGAGAGCGCGGAGAGGGTGGTGCCGCGTTCCTTGCGAAGCCGTTTGAGCTTCGGGCCGACCTCGGCGAGCCGCCGTTCGATGTCCTCCATGAACTCAGTTTGCCAAATCGGCAATGAACTTTGCCAGATTTCGAAGAACTCCGGATGCTCGGGAGCATGAACGACGAATACGACGTGGTGATCATCGGCGGTGGTGTCGCGGGCCTCAGCGCGGCGCTGGTACTGGGCAGGGCGCGGCGCAAGGTCGTCGTGATCGACGGTGGAAGCCCGCGCAACGCCCCGGCCGCGCACTCGCACGGTTTCCTGACCAGGGACGGAATTCCACCCAAAGAGTTACTGGCGACAGGTCGTGACGAAGTCCGCGCTTACGGCGTGGAGATCGTCGACGACGTCGTGCACCGGCTGCGGCACGACAGGGCGGTGGAGCTGGCGAGCGGCCGGGTCATCAGCGGGCGCCGGATCGTCGTGACCACCGGACTGGCCGACGAGCTGCCGGACGTCCCCGGCGTCGCGGAGCGCTTCGGCACCGACGTGCTGCACTGCCCGTACTGCCACGGCTGGGAAGTGCGCGATCAGCGGTTCGGCGTGCTCGCCACCTCCGACAAGGCGGTCCACCAGGCGCTGATCGTCTGGCAGTGGAGCAAGGACCTGACGTTCTTCACGCACACGCAGCAGATCTCCGCCGACGACAGGGCGAAGCTGACCGGGCTGGGCATCCGGATCGTCGACGGGAAGGTTTCCGAACTCGCCGTCGAAAACGACCGGCTGACCGGCGTCCGGCTGGTCGACGGCGAAGTCGTCGAACGCGACGTCGTGTTCGTCGGCCCGAAGTTCGTCCCGCACGACGAGCTGCTCGCCCAGATCGGCTGCGCGCGCACCGAAACCGGCTCGATCGCGGTGGACGCGCAGGGCCGGACGAACGTGGACGGCGTCTGGGCGGCGGGGAATGTCGTCGATCCGATGGCGCAACTGGTCGTCGCGGCGGGTGACGCCTACCGGATGGCGACGGTGCTCAATTTCGATCTGGTGCTCGAGGATCAGGGCGCGACGCTGGCGTCCGCGTAGGCGTCGGCCGCGCTGAAGACTTCCTGGGCGTAGGGAACGGCCGGGTCGAACGTCCGCATCGACTTCCACCAGCCCTCCGGGGTGGCGACGTCGTCCCCGGCGGCGCACAGGTAGCGGGCGGTGGTGAAGGCGGCGTCGTCGAGGTCCTTCGGATCCGGCTGCTTGCCGTCGCTTCTGGCGCGGGCGGAGTGTTTCGCCCAGACGCCGGGATCGAGCGTGATCGGCCCGGGCCTGCCCTGCGCCGCTTCGACATGGGAAATGCCGGCGAGGGTCGCCCACGAAAGGTGACAGCCCGGCTTTTGCCGCCGAAGCCACATCTCGGCCCGGCCGTAGGCGGACAGATCGGTGGCGGAGAGCCTGGTCTTGGCGGCCACCCGGTTCGCCCAGGTCTCCAGTTCGGCCGCGTCGGAAACGGTCGGCCGGTCCGGGGGCGCGGCGAGCCCGGCTCGCGGCGTCGCGACCCCGGGCTGCGGCTTCTGATCCGGAACTGCGAGCGCGGGCTGAGGCTGAGGCGGCGGGGGCGGCGGTTCCCCGCCCGGCCGGTTCACCCCGACGGTCATGATCAGCACCACACCCGTGAGCACGAGCCCGCCCGCGAAAGCGAGCCTGGGGACGTACGGCGGCAGAGGGCGGGCAGGGTGCTCCGGGGCTTCGGTGCTCTGGGCGGTTTCGGCCACCCGGTCAGGTTACTTCGCCACACTTCCGGGCGATGACCCATTCGGCTTACGAAGCCAACTGACGGTAAAGCGAATCGGCGACCGCTCCTCGGCGGCCGATTCGTTATGTGAACCATTCAGGCCGCCCTGACCTGGGAATGCTTACGAGCACTCCGTCCGATCAAGACCTCTTCAAACGTTTCGTCCGCTTCCGGGCCGCGTCACTCCCCCTGGACTTTCAGGGAAGCCTTACCTAAAACCAGGAGGTTCAGTCGGCACGACCAGGGAGAACGACGTGTGGTTCGCGAGTGCGCTCATCGGCCTGCGGGAAGGCCTGGAAGCCGCTCTCGTCGTCAGCATCCTCGTCGCGTTCCTGGTCAAGACCGAACGACGGCACGCGCTGCGCTGGGTGTGGCTCGGGGTGGGCGTCGCGGTCCTGCTGTCGGTCGGGGTCGGCGCGATCCTCACCTATTCCACCGCCCAGCTTACCTTCGAGCAGCAGGAACTGCTCGGCGGCGGTCTGTCGATCGTCGCGGTCGGGTTCGTGACGGCGATGATCTTCTGGATGCGCAAGGCGTCGAGGACGATCGCCGCGGAACTCCGCGGGAAGCTCGACGAAGCGCTCGACGTCGGCCCTGTCGCGGTCCTCGTCCTGTCGTTCTTCGCCGTCGGCCGCGAAGGCCTGGAGACGGCGGTGTTCTTCTACTCGACCGTGCAGACCGCGCAGGGCGAGGGCGGGACGACCGAACCGCTGATCGGCTTCAGCGCGGGCATCCTCGTCGCGATCGTGCTGGCGTACCTGATCTACCGCGGCGCCGTCCGGTTCGACCTCGGCAAGTTCTTCACGATCACCGGTGTGCTGCTGGTGTTCGTGGCGGCGGGCGTGCTCGGCTACGGCCTGCACGACCTGCAAGAGGCCGCCTTCCTGCCCGGTCTGAACACGCTCGCGTTCGACGCGTCCGCCGTCCTGCCGGAGACCAGCTGGTACGGCGCGCTGCTCAAGGGGATCTTCAACTATTCGCAGCAGACGACGGTCTTGCAGGCCGTCGCGTGGGTCGCGTACGTGGCGATCGTGCTGCCCCTGTTCCTCAGGCCCAAGAAGAAGGCCACAGCGACTCCCGTCGCGGCCGCCGTTAAGGAGTGACCCCGTGTCTCGTCGATTCCCGCTCGCCGCGCTCGCCGGCGTCGGCGCCCTGGTGCTCACCGCCTGCGGTGGTGGCGAGGAAAAACCCGCCGCGGCCGGTGGCCCGATCAAGGTCGAAGCGTCCGACAGCGCCTGCGCCGTCTCGGTGAACACCGCGAACGCGGGCAACGTGACCTTCGAGATCACCAACAAGGGCAGCAAGGTCACCGAGTTCTACCTCTACGCCGAGGGCGACCGGATCATGGGCGAGGTCGAGAACATCGCGCCGGGGCTGAACCGGCGGCTCATCGTCGAGGTCGCCGAGGCGGGCAAGTACCAGACCGCGTGCAAACCGGGGATGACCGGCACCGGCATCCGGGGCGACTTCACCGTCACCGGCGGCGGCGCCAAGCAGAACGACCCGAACTCGCAGAAGGCGCAGGCGGTCAAGAGCTACGCGGAGTACGTCGCCAACAACACCAAGGCGCTCGACGAGGAGACCACCAAGTTCGTCGCGCTGGTGAAAGCGGGCAAGGTCGACGAGGCGAAGGCCGCGTACGCCCGCACTCGCGTCTACTTCGAGCGCGTCGAGCCGGTGGCCGAGAAGTTCGGCGACCTCGACCCGAAGATCGACGCGCGCGAGGCCGATCTCGAACCGGGCCAGAAGTTCACCGGGTTCCACCGGCTGGAGAAGGACCTTTGGGTGACCGGACTCCAGTCCGACGCCGGTCAGATCGCCGACCAGCTGCTCGCCGACGTCAAGGAACTGGTCACCAAGTCCGCGTCGATCGAACTGAACGCGCTCGATCTGGCCAATGGTGCCAAGGAACTGCTCGACGAGATCGCCACCGGCAAGATCACCGGCGAGGAAGAAGCGTTCTCGCACACCGACCTGTCGGACTTCCAGGGCAACCTCGACGGTTCGAAGGCCGCGATCGCCTCGCTGCGCCCGCTCTTGCAGACCAAGGAAGCGGCCCTGGTGTCCACTTTGGACAAAGAGTTCGGCAATGTGCAGGCACTGCTGGACAAGCAGCGCGAAGGCGATGGCTTCAAGCCCTACACCGCGCTGAGCCAGGACCAGATCAAGGAATTCGCGTCGGCGGTGGACGCGCTGAGCGAACCCTTGAGCAAGGTCGCCGAGGTCGCGGCGCAATGACCGGGCCGGAGCGAACCCCGGTCTCCCGCCGGAAACTGTTCGGCATGGCCGGAGCGGGTGCCGCTCTCGTCGGAACCGGCGCGGCGGCCGGCATCGGCGCGAACCGGCTCCTCGGCGGGGACAGCCCGGCGCAGGCCGCGCAGAGCGTCGTCGAGTTCCACGGCGAGCATCAGGCCGGGATCGTCACGCCGGTGCAGGAGAACCTGCATTTCGTCTCGCTGGACGTGACGACGAAGGACCGCGAGAAGCTGGTCAAGCTGCTTCGCACGTGGACGGACGCCGCCCGGCGGATGACCGCGGGCCAGGAGGTCGGGACGGGCGGCGCCGTCGGTGGCGCCCCCGCCGCCCCGCCGAGCGACACCGGCGAGGCACTCGACCTGGCGGCGTCGTCGCTCACGCTGACCATCGGTTTCGGCCCTTCGCTGTTCGACGACCGGTTCGGGCTCGCCCCGAAACGGCCCGCCGCGCTGATCGATCTCCCCCTGTTCCCGCAGGACAAACTCGATCCCGCGCGGGGTGGCGGCGACATCTGCATCCAGGCGTGCGCGGACGATCCGCAGGTCGCCGTGCACGCGATCCGGAACCTGGTGCGGCTGGGCTTCGGCGTCACCGCGGTGCGCTGGTCGCAGCTCGGATTCGGCCGCAGCTCGTCGACGTCGCGGGCGCAGTCCACACCGCGGAACCTGTTCGGGTTCAAGGACGGGACGCGCAACGTCAAGGCCGAGGAGACCGACGTCCTGCGCGACCAGGTGTGGGCGACGGCCGAAGACGGCCAGCCGTGGATGGCGGGCGGGTCTTACCTGGTGGCCAGGCGGATCCGGATGCACATCGAGACCTGGGACCGGGAATCGTTGAAGGGCCAGGAAGGGATCGTCGGCCGGTCGAAGGGCGCGGGCGCGCCGCTGGGTCAGTCCGCCGAGTTCGACACCCCCGATTTCGAGGTCGGGGGCGCGGGCGGTGAAAAGCTGATCCCGGAGGACTCGCACGTCCGGCTCGCGTCGCACGAGAATCTGAACGGGGCGCGGATCCTGCGTCGCGGCTACAACTTCGTCGACGGTTCCGACGGTGTCGGGCACCTGGAAGCGGGGCTGTTCTTCCTCGCCTTCAACCGGGACACGCGCAAGCAGTTCGTGCCGATGCAGCAGGCGCTGTCGTCGAAGGACGCGATGATGGAGTACGTGCAGCACACCGGATCCGCCCATTTCGCGGTGCCGCCGGGTGTGCGCGAAGGCGGCTTCTGGGGCGAGGGCCTGTTCTCTTGACCTCCAGTTAAGTGGAGATCGCACACTGGCTTCCATGTTCAGTGAAGCGGAACTCGACTACCTCGCCACCCAAGGACTCGGGCGGCTCGCGACGGCGCAGCCGGACGGGACGCTGCAGGTCAGCCCGGTCGGCTACGCCTACAACACCGAGACCCGGACGATCGACATCAGGGGCTACGAACTGGCGAAGAGCAAAAAGTTCCGTAACGTGGCCGCCAACGGGCAAGCCGCGTTCGTCGTGGACGACATGCCCTCGCAGGACCCGCCGAGGGTCCGCTGCCTGGAGATCCGGGGCCGGGCCGAGGCGCTGACCGGCGCCCTCACCCCCGACGGCCATCTCGACGGCGCGGTGATCCGGATCCATCCCACACGGATCATCAGCCTCGGCGTCGACGACCCGGACCACGACCCGCTCGATCTCGTCCCGCACAACCGGAACGTCTGACTCCTGGATGTCATGAAAGGGGCGTTCCTGACGAAATTCGTCAGGAACGCCCCTTTCATGACATCCGGCGTGGGTTCAGCGGCGGTTACCGAAGACCGAGTAAGTCCCGAGGCCCGCCACACCGAGCACCGCGGCGGTCCACGTGGCCGCGGCCACGTCGGTGGGTTGGAACAGCCAGGTGATCACCAGGTGTGTGGTGTCCATGCCCGACGTGGTGGCCCAGGCCACGAACGAGACGACGAACACGAGCAGCGGCAACGTCCACCCGAAGGCCCCGCCGAACAGCACCGCGGCGATCCCGACGAGGCCGAGCAGGCCGCCCGCGTTCCGCACGATGATCTCCACCGGGACCCGGTCCGCCTCCCACAGCCGCGGCAGCAGCACGGCACCGACGGCGAGGCCGCCGATCAGCAGGAGATGCAGGCCGCGACGAGGCACCCAGCGGATCGCGGCGGTCCGGTCGAGATCGACGTCCTGCCCGCTGAGGCCGATGGCGGTCACCGCGATCGCCACCAGCAACGCCAGGGAAACCGGGATCATCGACCAGCGGTCCCGTGCCAGGAACCAGATCACCGCCATGCTCACCGCCAGCGCCGCGAACGACGCGGGCAGGGCACGCGAGCGGGCGTACAGCACCGCCCATCTCATCGCGCACCGCCGAGCAGGATGTCGAGCTGATTACCCCGGCAGGTCAGGCCCGCCTGCCGCACCGCGATGATCCGCTCTCGCTGCACTTCGGCCGGAAGGGCACGGAAGCTATCCTGCTTCTGGAGGAGCTCGTTCTTCACCTCGTCGATCCAGTAACCGCTCGGCATCTTCCACTCATCGAGGAACCAGCTCGACGTGATCGCCCGCGCGGTGACTTCGTCCATGAAGGACTTGTCGACACCGTGGAGGGAATAGCAGGTCGCTGTCCCGGCGCCGGCGACCAGTGCCCGCGTCACGTCGTCCGGCACCGAGAGCGAACGGACGGACCAGTCCAGCAGGTCCACGGAGACGGTGTCGGCGGCACGCGGTGGCACCTCGTCGTAGCCCAGTCGGCGGTCCCGCACCGTGACCTTGACCGGTGCGTCCGGCAGTGTTCCCAGCAGCCGCAACGCTTCCTTGCCGGGCCCGGCGAGCCGGGGGAGTTCGTACTCCATCGCGCGGGGGACACAGACCGGGCCGTCACAGACCATCGCCGTCGCGCGCGGATCGACGGCCTTGGCCTCGGCCGTGCTGCCGGGCAGCACGGGCAACGCGATCGCGACCGCCACCAGCGCGGGGACGACGGCGAGTGCCTTCGCCCGCGCGGACCGAACCGCCAGCAGGAGGAAGCCGGTCGCCGCCAGCCCGGCGAGCCAGACCCCTTGACCGAGATCCATTCGGCCCGATGTGGTCGTGAACGGATCGTTGACGACGTCCATCGCGGGAGCGAGCAAAGTGGCCCGGAACGGGACGAACCCGGAGATCACGCTGCCCTCCGACCCGCTGATCTGGGCCACGATCATGACCACGAGGGCGGCGACGGCCACCGCGGGCGCCGTCAGCGGATGCGGCAGCAACCGGCCGAGGCCGAGCCCGAGCCAGGCACCCGCGAGCATCGCCAGCACGCCGACCACGACGATCGGCAGCCAGCCGAAAGTGAAGAACCCGTCGTTGAAAACGGCCTGGACGGCACCGACGGCGAAGACCAGCAGATAGCCCAGCACCAGCAGACCGCCCAGCGCACCGGCGAGTTTCGCGGCCCGCTGCCACCCGGGACGCGGCATGGTGGTCATGAGTTCGGCCGTGCCGGACCGGCTGTCCCGCATGCCCTGGATGGCTCCGGCGCCGATCGCTATCGGCCAGAGGAACACCAGCAGGAACCGGCTCCACTGCGCGGCGAGCCCCCAGTGCTCGTCCCAGGCGAGCGGTGTCCGTGTCCACGGACCACTGAACGAATACAGGAAGCCGAACGCGACGACCAGGATTGCGAGCATGGCCCAAGGGGCGATGGAACGGCGGAGTTCGATCCGCAGAATCCGTGTGTTCACCAGTTCCCCTTCCCCGGCTCGTGCCCGAGAAGGGCCGAGTACCCGCGCTCGATCGGGCTGTCGCCGACGTGTTCCGCGCTCCCGGCGGCGGCCATTTCGTCCGGGGTCCCCTGGAAGACGAGTTTGCCGCTTTCGAAAAGGACGACGTCGGTGCACGCGGTGGCGACGTCCTCGACAAGGTGCGTGGAGACGACGACACAGGCGTCACGCCCCATTTCCTGCATGAGCTCCCGGAACCGCACGCGCTGCGCCGGATCGAGTCCGGCGGTCGGCTCGTCCAGCAGGAGGACGTCCGGATCGTTCACGATCGCCTGCGCGATCCCGACCCGCCGCACCATGCCGCCGGAGAGTGTCTTCATCTTGTCGTCGGCGCGATCGGCGAGGCCGACCCGTTCGATCGAACGCTGCACCGCCCCAGGGATGTCCTCTTTGGACATTTCCTTGAGCCACGCGATGTACTCGACGAACTCGCGGACGGTGAACCGCTTGTAGTAGCCGAAATTCTGCGGCAGATAGCCGATCCGGCGGCGCAGGCGGCGCTGATCGGTGACCCCCCCGACGGACTCACCGAGCAGCGCCAGCCCTCCCTCCGCCGGCCGGAGCACCGTCGCCAGCGCCCGGATCAGCGTGGTCTTCCCTGCCCCGTTCGGGCCGAGCAGACCGTGCACCCCCGTGCCGAGTTCCAGATCCAGCCCGTTCACGGCGAACTTGCGTTTGCCGACCCGGACTTTCAGTCCCTCCGCTTTGATCTGCCACGCGTAGGTCGTCGGCGCGACCTCCGCGGCCCCGACAGCTCGCATCATGTTCTCCCCTTCGTTCTATCGTTCGGTTCCGCTGAGCAGGCCGAAGGAGCTCCGCCGGAGCACCACCACGACCGCGGTCAGCGCGAAGATCACGCCCCACATCGGAAGCAAGTGGGGATCGAGCGCGGTGGCGTGTCCCCGCGAAGCCACCGCGGGCGCCAGGATCACCGCCATCCAGATCCCGGACAGGGCATACGCCGCACGGGTCACGCCGATCAGCCCGCCGAGCGCGAGCGTCCCGGTGGTGAAGGCCAGGCTCGGCAGGAGGCCGAGCCCGAATCCGCCGCCCGCGATCCAGCCCGCGAGGGCCTGTATCGGCAGGACGACGGCAAGGACCGCCGTCGTCCGGCGCAGCACCAGGTAGAACCCGCCCCTCGGTGCGGAAGTGACGAGTTCGTAGGCGGGATCGAGGCCCTTGGACCAGGACACCGCGACCCCGAGCACCGGCAGGACCGGTGAGAAGAGCTGGACGAACGAGTAGCCCCCGCTCCAGACGAAGCCGGCCCCGTCCAGCAGGAAGCCGATCGCCGGGATCAGGATGATCATCACCAGCCACGGCAGCATCACCGGTGTCACCCAGGTGTGCAGCCGCCCGGCCCACCGGCTTCTCGACCGCCCCGGCCCCGTTTCGGCCAGTTTCGGGCCCAGCCCCGCCCAGACGTCGTCCACCAGCGCCGACACCATCGGCGAGCTGACCTCGGACAGCCTCCCCCGGCATTCCGCGCACGATTCGAGGTGGGCTTCGACCGCCCAGACCTCGTCGCCCGCCAAACCGTCGTCGCCGCGGACATAGGCGGCGAGAAGCTGTCCGGTCACGTGTTCCTTGTTCACGACAGCGCCTCCCGCATCGCGATCCGAGCCCGCCTCGCGCGGGTCTTGACGGTTCCTTCCGGCAGGCCGAGCAGGACCGAGGTCTCCCGGACGGTCAGCCCGTCGAGCACCATGGCCTGCAAAACCTGCCGTAGTTCGGGAGCGAGTCGGCGCAGCGCGTCGCCGACGTGGTCGCCGACCGCACCGGCCAGCGCCTCGTCCTCGGCGGCGGGCGAGACGGTCGTTTCCGCGACCGGCAGCGGCTGAGCGTGCCGTGCCCGGCGGCGGAAGGCGTCCACCAGCCGCCGCGCGGCGATCGTCCAGAGCCAGCCGACGGCGCTCCCGCCGACGGCCGAACCCGCGAACGCGCCCGCCGCGCGCCAGACCGCGAGGTAGGTCTCCTGCATCACCTCGGCGACGATCTGCTCGTCGGCGCAGCGACGGCGCAGGCGTACGGCCAGCCACGGCGACGTGCGGCGGTAGAGCTCCTCGAAAGCCGCGCGGTCACCCTTGGCCGTGCGGCGGACGAGCTGCTCTTCGTCCGGTTCCGTTCCCTTCACACCCGGCAAGACGTCGAGATCACGGAATCGGTTCTCACTCGATTGTGTCCCGCGTCACAGCGGCTGCACGGTCTCGGCCGCTTTCTCGTCGAAAGCGGAACGGGCGGCGAAGATCTGGTCGACGTTTTCGACGGCCCATTCGGCGACGGCGTTCGTCAGCCTGCCGACGTCGACGCCGAGCGGGGTCAGCCCGTACTCGACCCGGGGCGGGACGGTGGGATAGACGTCCCGGCGGATCAGCCCGTCCCGTTCCAGGGCGCGGAGGGTCTGGGTCAGCATCTTCTGCGTGATGCCGTCGAGCAGGCGGCGAAGTTCGCTGAACCGCATCGGCCGCTCATAGCGCCGGATCGCGCCGAGGACGTAGAGCGCCCACTTGTTCGCGAGCACTTCGATGACCGTCCTGGACGGGCAGTCACGGCCGTGCACGGCCACCCATTCCTCGAACAACCGCCGCTCGTCGTTGGTACCCATGAGGTACCTAGATATCAGGAGAGTGCCTACTTCACAACGGGTACCAGGCACCGACATGCTTTTCCCATGCGGAAGATCCAGCAGAACGCGTTCGGCGGGCCCGACGTTCTTCAGCTCACCGAATCGGAAAAGCCAGTTCCAGGCGAGGGCCAGGTCCTGGTGCGCGTCCACGCCGCCGGGGTGAATCCGGCCGATTGGAAGATCCGGAACGGGCTGGTCGTCGGAGACCTGCCGCTGACCGTGGGACTCGACTTCTCGGGTGTGGTCGACTCGGCCGGGACGCGGTTCCGTCCCGGCGACGAGGTCTACGGCGTCACGTTCCCGCCGAACGGCTCGTACGCCGAGTACGTCACGGTCAGCGAAGACGCTCTCGCGCTGAAACCGAAAAGTCTCGATCACGTCGAGGCGGCCGCGCTCCCGATCGCGGCGCTGACCGCGTGGCAGCCGTTCACCAAGGTCTTCCCGGTCGGGCCGGGGCACCGGGTGCTCGTCCACGCCGCGGCGGGCGGGGTCGGTCATCTCGCCGTCCAGATCGCGAAGGCCCGGGGCGCGTACGTCATCGGGACGGCCAGGGCGGCGAAGCACACGTTCCTGCGGGACCTCGGCGCGGACGAACTGATCGACCACACGACCGGCGATTTTTCGAAATCGCAGGTCATCGACGTCGTACTGGACCCGATCTCCGGCGACTACGGCCCTCGCTCCCTGGAAACGCTCAAACCGGGAGGTTCGCTGATCGACATCGTCGGGCACGGTCCCGACCGGACGGAGGTCCGGCGGAAGGCCCAGGAACGCGGACTCCGTTTCGAAGAGTTCTACGTCAATCCGTCCGGAACGGATCTGGCGGAAATCGCCGTTTTGGCCGACGCCGGTTCACTGCGGGTCTCGATCGCCGAGGTCTTCCCGCTCGAACAGGTGGCGAAGGCGCACGAACTGAGCGAGTCCGGACGCGTTCAGGGCAAGCTCGTGCTGACCGTCTAGCTCGGCCAGAACTTGCGCCAGCCGTCGGCCTCCAGCGTCGTCGGTTCGAGACCGGCGTCGCGGGCGGCCTGCTCGGCGGCGCGGATGTCCCGCGCGAACCGCTTCGCCACGGCGCGGAGCTCGCCTTCGGGATCGATGCCGGCCCGGCGAGCGGTCGCGGCCACCCGGAAGAGCTGGGCCGCCGCTTCGGAACCGTCGGGGAAAAGATCGAGTGGGATCCCGGCGCGGCCGCTGCGCTGGCCGAGCTTGCCTGCCAGCGCCACCGCGGGCTGGCCGAGCGCGACGCCATCCACAATGGACTGCCGCCCCTTCTCGGCCTGCTTCAGTTCTTCCCACTTGAGGTTCTGATGATCGACGGTTTCGACTCGTGGGGCATCGGTGAATATGTGCGGATGACGCCCGACGAGTTTCGCGACCAGTTCGGACGCGACCTCGTCGATCCCGAACGGGTCGCCGTCGTCCTCGGCGGCGACGCGCGCGTGGAACAGCACCTGGAGCAGGACGTCGCCGAGCTCCTCGCGCAAGGCGGCCCTGTCGCCCTCCTCGATCGCGTCGAGCAGCTCGTAGGTCTCCTCGACCAGGTACTGGCGCAGCGACTCGTGTGTCTGGACGGCGTCCCACGGGCATCCGCCCGGCGAGCGCAGGCGGTCCATCACCTCGGCGGCCTCGACCAGCGGAGGAACGGGCGCTTCGATCACCCGCGCGCCCGACCCGATCAGCGCCGCGGCCTTCGGTTCCCGTCGCGAACCGGCGATGAGCACGGCGTCGCGCACCTGCGCGTCGCCGAGTGAGGGAACCCCGAAAACGTCAGGATCGACGTCGGTGGCCGCGTACACGGCGTGACTGCTTCGCAAGATCGCAAGCGCCTCGGCGGGCAGTGTCGCCCCTCGGGCGATCACGACGACGGCAGCGGTCACGGGTTTCGCGGGGCGGCACCGTGCACAGGCAGCACGATGCCCTTCTTCGAAGCTTCGTTGGGCGCGAGGTCCATACCGACAACATCCCACACGCCGTAGCGCGGATTGACCTTGAGGTCGACCTGGTCGAGGTACGGCTGAAGGAGCCGGACACCGACCGCGGCGAGCTGCAGAGCGTTGGGCTGCGCGGCCTGATCCGACGCGACGGGCTTGTCGGCGGCCCGTTCACGCACCACGACGACGACCCACAGCGGCTGCTGCGGTGTCGGCTGGAACGCGGCGACGGTGTTGGGTTCGAGACCGAAGAGGACGGTGGCCGCGGTCGCGGGCGACTGCATCGCCGGCAGCTTCTGGCCGGTCCCGGCCTGCGTGTCGGACGCCTGCTGGTCCTGCGCGATCAGTTCGGCGGCCGCGTTCGGCGAGGCGGCGAACTTCCGGGCCTTCTCGATCGCCTGCTCGCGCAGCTTGTCCGCGTCGGAGCCGGTGGCGTCGGTCGAGGAGACCGAGCTGAAATCGAAGGTGACGGTGAGCTTGTCCAGGTACTTCATCGCGAGCTGGGTCTGCAGCGCCGCGTCGACCAGGGAATCGCGGTGGTCCCGCACGCGCGCCACGAGCTGCTGCACGCTGATCGCGGGATCGTTCTGCGGATTCGCTTCCATCGGCTTCGCCAGCGGATCGTTCTGCAACGCGTTCACGACGAGGGCCTCGTCGACCCGGATGCCTTCCCGCTGAGCGGCGCGCTCGGTGAGGTCGTGGAGGATCTCCTGGCGCACGATCTCGCGGCCGACGAGATCGAGCTTGTGCTCACTGGCGAGCTGCTGCCCGTACGGATGTTCGCGGACGGCCTTGTCGATCAGTTCCTGCACGCGATCCACCGAAACGGTCTTGCCGCCGACGATCACCGCGGCACCGACCTGCCCGGGTCCGGCGTTGCAGCCGGCGAGCAGGAGAGAACCGGCAAGAACCCCGACCAGCGCGCAACGGCGCCCCATGATCCGCATCACAGCGCCTACCCTCTCATACCGGCCCCTGCGAGAGAACCAGGTCGTCAGTCGCGATTCGGCTTCTCGCGAGCCGAAGCCGGGACATCGTCCCGGATGCCCGTCCGTGAAACCGGATCACGCGTGTTTGGAGCCCGAACTCGCGTGTCCGGAGCCGGATCACGCGTGTTCGCCGATCTCCCACCCAGCATAAGCAGCCCTAGGAGCTACGCGACGGGAGCCGGCGACTTCATCAGATTCGTCAGCAGCTTCGCGCACCAGTCGAGAAGTTCCTCGTCCCGCAGCGCCGGGGCGCCCATGCGGCCACCCGCCGGGCCCTCGGTCGGCTTCGGCACGGAAACCGTGTTCGTCACCGCCTTGTAGAGAGCCTTGGGGTACAAGCGCTTCAGCCGCACCATCTGCGAATCCGCCAGCGGCAACGGCGCGAACCGGATCGACGTGCCCTGGACGGCGACCTCGGTGACCCCCGCCGCGCGGCACGTGTGCCGGAACGCGGCGACGGCGAGCAGCCGCCGCACCGGGGCGGGCGGCTGGCCGTAGCGGTCGATGAGTTCCTCGCGCACGGCGTCGAGCCCGGTCTGATCCGGCGCGGCCGCGATCTTGCGGTACGCCTCCAGCCTCAGCCGCTCGCCCGGGACGTAGTCGTGCGGGATGTGCGCGTCCACCGGAAGATCCACGCGGACCTCGGCGAGCTCCTCCTCTTCCGAGGTCTCCGCCCCCGCGTGCCGCCGGAACGCGTCGACCGCTTCGCCGACCAGCCGCACGTACAGATCGAAACCGACACCCGCGATGTGCCCGGACTGCTCCGCGCCGAGGATGTTGCCCGCGCCGCGGATCTCCAGGTCCTTCATCGCGACGGCCATGCCCGCGCCCAGTTCGGTGTTCTGCGCGATGGTCGCGAGCCGGTCGTGCGCCGTCTCGGTGAGCGGGGCCTCCGGCGGGTACAGGAAGTACGCGTACCCGCGCTCGCGTCCGCGCCCGACGCGTCCGCGCAGCTGGTGCAGCTGCGCCAGACCCAGCAGGTCACCGCGTTCCACTAGGAGCGTGTTGGCGTTCGAGATGTCCAGCCCGGTCTCGACGATCGTGGTGCAGACGAGCACGTCGTACTCGTTCTCCCAGAAACCCTGGATGATCTTTTCGAGTTTCTCCTCGTTCATCTGCCCGTGCGCGGTGACGACGCGCGCCTCCGGCACCAGCTCTCGAATGCGCTTCGCGGCCTTCTCGATCGAGGAAACCCTGTTGTGCACGTAAAAGACCTGGCCGTCACGCAGCAGTTCGCGCCGGATCGCGGCGCCGACCTGCTTGTCGTCGTACGCGCCGACGTAGGTCAGGATCGGGTGCCTGTCCTCGGGCGGGGTCAGGATCGTGGACATTTCGCGGATCCCGGCGAGCGACATCTCCAGCGTGCGCGGGATCGGGGTCGCCGACATCGTCAGGACGTCGACGTGCGTCCGCAGCGCCTTGATGTGTTCCTTGTGCTCGACGCCGAACCGCTGTTCCTCGTCGACGATCACCAGGCCGAGGTCCTTGTACCGGATCCCGGTCTGCAACAGGCGGTGCGTGCCGATCACGATGTCGACGTCGCCCGAGGACAGCTGCTCGAGGATCGCGTCGGACTCGGTCTTGTTCGTGAACCGCGAGAGCCCCTTGATCTTCACCGGGAACGAACTCATCCGTTCGGTGAAGGTGTTGAGGTGCTGCTGCGCGAGCAGCGTCGTGGGCACCAGCACCGCGACCTGCTTGCCGTCCTGCACCGCCTTGAACGCCGCGCGCACCGCGATCTCGGTCTTGCCGTAGCCGACGTCGCCGCAGATGACGCGGTCCATCGGGACGCCGCGTTCCATGTCCGCCTTGACCTCGTCGATCGCGGCGAGCTGGTCGTTGGTCTCGGTGAACGGGAAGGCGTCTTCGAGTTCGCCCTGCCACGGGGTGTCCGGCCCGAACGGATGCCCGGGCGCGGCCTGCCGCGCGGCGTAGAGCTGCACCAGTTCCGCGGCGATCTCTTTGACCGCCTTCTTCGCCTTGGCCTTGGTGTTCTTCCAGTCCGACCCGCCGAGCTTGTTCAGCGTCGGCAGCTCGCCGCCGACGTAGCGGGAGACCTCGTCTAGCTGGTCGGTCGGGACGAACAGCCTGTCCCCCGGGTGCCCGCGCTTGGAAGACGCGTACTCCAGCAGCAGGTACTCGCGGGTTGCGCCGGCGACGGTGCGCTGCACCATCTCGACGAACCGCCCGATGCCGTGCTGGTCGTGCACGACGTAGTCGCCCGCTTTGAGGGCGAGCGGGTCCACGGCGTTGCGGCGCCGCGACGGCATCTTGGTGCTGAAGTCCTTTGTGGACGTTCCGGCGCCGGAGCCCCGGCCGGTCAGATCCGACTCGGACAACACCACGAGCGCGCGTTCGGGCGAGACGAAACCGTCCGAAAGACCACCGCACGTCACCGTCACGACGCCGGGCGTCAGCGGTCCGGTGATGCCTTCCGCGAGCGACGCGGGCACCTCCCCCGCCGACAGCTGCTCGACGGCGCGGGTCGCGGTGCCGTGCCCGGCCACGACGAGCACGGCCGTCCCGCCCGCGGCCGTGTGCGCGCGCAGGTCGGTCGTCGCGCGCTCGACCTCGCCGCGGTAGTTCGGCGCGGCTTCGACCGAGACGCGGTAGACGTCGGGATCGTCGCTGGCCAGCTGCGTCAGCGTCCACCAGGGACGCTTCGTCTCCTGAGCGTGCTTCGCGATCTCCGCGAGGTCCCGGTACGCGGACGCGCCGAGGTCGATCGGTGCCTGGCCGCCCGCGGCGGCGGTGGTCCAGGAGGCTTCGAGGAACTCCTGCCCGGTTCGGACCAGGTCGGCCGCGCGGGCGCGGATCTTCTCCGGATCGGCCAGCAGGACGTGCGTGCCCTGGGGCATCGCGTCGGTCAGCAGGTCGAGCTCGCCCTCGCACAGTACGGGGATGAGCGCCTCCATGCCCTCGACGGGGATCCCGCCCGACAGCTTGGTGAGCATCTCGGTGAGCTGCGCGTCCGCCTCGTACGTCGTCGCCAGCTCGGCGGCCTTCGCGCGCACCGGCTCGGTCAGCAGCAGCTCACGGCACGGCGGCGCGCTGACGTGCTGGATCTCGCCGGGCAGCGACCGCTGGTCGGACACCGCGAACGCGCGGATCTCGCTGACCTCGTCGCCCCAGAACTCGACCCGGACCGGATGCTGCGCCGTCGGCCCGAACAGGTCGAGGATGCCGCCGCGCACGGCGAACTCGCCGCGCTTCTCGACCATGTCCACCCGCGTGTACGCGAGCTCGACCAGCCTGTCCAACAGCACTTCGAAGCTCTGCTCCTCGCCGACGACCAGGTCGATCGGCGCGAGCGAACCGAGCCCGGGCGCCATCGGCTGGATGAGGCTGCGGACGGTCGCGACGACGACGCGCAGGCCGTCGGTGCCCGTCTTGAGCCGGTGCAGCACCTCCAGCCGCCGCCCGACGGTGTCCGCCCGCGGGGACAGCCGCTCGTGCGGCAACGTCTCCCAGGACGGGAAGTCGACGACGGCGTCTTCGCCGAGGAACGACTTCAGCGAAGCTGTCAGCTCGTCGGTCTCGCGGCCGGTGGCCGTCACCGCGAGCACGGGGCGGCCGGCGCCCTCGTCCGCGGCGAGGGCGCCCGCGACCAGCTGGCGGGTGGCGATCGCGCCCTGGAGCTCGAGCACCGGGGCACCGGCCCGCTCGACGACCCCGCGAAGGGCCGGATCGGGAAGGATGGAATGAAGGAGTCCGGACAATGGAGCGTTTGTCACTGTCCCAGCCTACGTGGGGGCACCGACAGTCCGCCGCGCGATTACCTGGGCAGGGCGTCGACCACCTTCGGGAGCTGCTCGTCGAACTCCGCCGGTTCCTGCGTCGCGATGCGGATCAGCACGTGTTCGGCGCCCGCTTCCCCGTATTCGCGAAGCCTTTCGGCGACCTCGTCCCGGCTGCCCGCGATCTGCACCTGGATCTTCTCGACGAAGTCCAGCGGGACGCCGTAATTCCGCTGCGCGTAGTCCTCCAGGCGCTCCCGTGCCCGGATCGGGTCATCTTCGATGAGCACCGTCGCGAACAACGCGGGTGTCATAGGGCGTACGGCCGCTTCGCGGATCTTCGCGAGGCCCTCGACGTAGTCCGCGACGTCGGGCGGATACGGCAGCCAGCCGTCGTATGACCGTCCCACTCGCTTCAACGCGCCGGGCGTGAACGCGGCCAGCCACACCGGCGGACCGCCGGGCCGGTGCGGCTCCGGGTACTCCGGAAGGGTGTCGTAGTGCAGCACTTCGCCGTGGAACGAGCCGCTCTTCCCGCTCCAGACGTGCCGCCACAACGCGACGATGTCGTCGAGCCGGGCCCGCCGCCGCTCCCACGGAACACGGGTGAAGGCGAATTCGGGTTCGCTGCGGCCCGCGAAACCCGCGCCGACGCCGAGCGTGATCCGGCCCTGGCTGAGCAGGTCGAGCGTGAGGATCGCGTTCGCGGAAAGGAGCGGATCCCGCAGGGCCGGGAGCAGCGCGGCGGTGCCGAGCGTGACCCGCTCGGTTCTGGCGGCGAACGCGCCGAGCAACGTCAACGGATCGATGGGCGCCTTCGCGAGGGTGTCGCCGACCCAGACCGAATCGAGGCCGAGGCGTTCGACTTCGACCGCGATGGCGACCATTTCCGGCGCGGTGCGCCCGGCGTCGAGGATGGACCGATAGGTGGGGACGACCAGACCGAATTTCATGCCACGAGCTTCTCCACGCCGGGGAATCGATTCAATTCCTTCGAGGGAATGGCGGTACCGAACGCGGCTCGGCCAAGATGACGACCATGGTTTCCGGATTCGGTCCCGCGCTGCGGGGCTGGCGCGAACGGCGGCGGCTGTCCCAGCTGGAACTGGCGATCCGGGCCGGAACCACCCAACGGCACGTGAGTTTCCTGGAAGGCGGCCGGTCGATCCCCGGCCGCGGCCTGGTGCTGCGGGTCGCCGAGTCGCTCGAACTCCCGCTCCGGGAGCGCAACGGCCTGCTGCTCGCGGCCGGGTTCGCGCCCGGTTTCCCCGAAACGGAACTGGGCGATCCCAAGCTGAAGCCGGTCCTCGACGGCATGCGCCGGCTGCTCGACGGGCACCGGCCGTACCCGGCCATCGTGGTCGACCGCTACGGCGTGCTCGTCGCCCGCAACGACGCGCTCGACCTGCTCTTCGAGGACGTGGCGCCGGAGCTGTTGGAGGAACCGGTCAACACCCTGCGGCTCGCCCTGCATCCGGACGGAATGGCGCCGAGGGTGCGGAACCTCGCGGATTGGGCGCGGCACATCTTGGAACGGCTGACGCAGGAGATCGCGCACGCTCCCGACGAGCGGCTCACCGCGCTGCTGGCCGAACTCGAAAGTTACGTTCCGGCGCCGGGACCGCCCGGCCCGGATCATCTCGGGTTCGCCGTGCCGATGCGCCTGTCCACTTCGGCGGGTGAACTGCGGCTGATCACGGCCATCACGACGTTCGCGACCGCCGCCGACGTCACGGTGTCGGAATTGAAGCTGGAGACCTTCCTGCCCGCCGACGCCGAAACCGCCGCGATCCTCACCGGATGACCGGTTCGTCCCTCGCGGGCGATTGGCGCGGCTGGCATGCTGATGCCATGCGCACTACCGCCGTCGTCGCGTTCGCTTCGCTGTCCTTGCTGGTCACAGCCTGTTCCGGGGCGTCGAGCGAACCGGTGCAGAGCGCGCCACCGGTCACCTCGAAGCCCGCCGTGTCGAAGCTGAAGGTCGAGCAGGTGACGGCCGGGCTCGAACACGGCTGGGACGTCGGTTTCCTGCCGGACGGCAAGATCCTCGTCACCCAGCGGCCCGGAAAGCTGGCCCTGGTCGACGGCGGCACGAAACGCGACGTCACCGCCGACTTCTCCGACGTCCTCGTACGCGGCGAGGGTGGCTTGATGGGGATGGTGATCAGCAAGGACTTCGCGACGTCGCGCGAGTTCATCACCTGCCAGACCCACAAGGAGGGCGACAACGCCGTCGACATCCGGCTGGTCACCTGGCGGCTGTCGGAAGACAACGCGAGCGCCACGAAGGTCAAGGACCTGCTGACCGGGCTGCCGGTGAATCCCAGCGGCAGGCATTCGGGCTGCCGTCCCACTTTCGGCGCGGACGGCGCGCTGCTCGTCGGCACCGGCGACACCGCCCGCCCGCAGCACCCGCAGGACCGCACCAGCCTCGGCGGCAAGGTCCTGCGTGTCGACGCGAAGACCGGGAACCCGTTGCCGGACAACCCGTTCATCGCGGCCGCGAACCCGAACGAACAACGCGTGTTCACCTACGGGCACCGCAACGTCCAGGGCGTCACGGTCCGCCCCGGCACCGGACAGGTGTTCACCGCCGAACACGGGCCGACCATCGACGACGAGGTCAACCTGGAACGCGCCGGCGCGAACTACGGCTGGGACCCGTCGAAGGGCGGCACCGAAACGAGTTACGACGAAGGCGTCCCGATGACCGACAAGCAGCGGTTCCCCGATGCTGTTGGTCCTTTGTGGACGACGGGCGAGATCACCGAGGCGATCTGCGGCGCCGAGTTCCTCACCGGATCGCGGTGGGGCGCGCTCGAAGGGTCGATCGCCGTGACGGCGCTGAAGGGGCAGAAGCTCTTGCTGTTCCGCCTCGACGACACCGGCAAGGTCACCGAAGTGACGCTGCCGCCGGAGTTCGACGACAAGTTCGGCAGGCTGCGCGCCGTCCGGAGCGGGCCGGACGGCGCCCTCTACATCACGACTTCGGAGGGCAAGGACGACAAGCTGCTGCGAGTCACCCCAGGGGCTTAGCCCCCCAGGTACGCGCCGCCGTTGACGTGGACGACCTGGCCGGTGACGTGCCGCGCGGCAGGGCTCGCCAGGAAGGCCACCATTTCGGCGACGTCCTCGGGTTCTCCGGCGCGTTTGGTCATCGTGTTGCCGATGAGCCACTCCCGGCGCTCGTCGGACAGCTTGCCGTTGAAGAACTCGGTGTCCCCGACCAATCCGGGCGCGACGATGTTCGCGGTGATCCCGCGCGGCCCGAATTCCCTTGCCACGTCGACGTTCCACGCCTCCAGCGCGGCCTTCGCGGCGCCGTAGGACCCGGCTCCGGTGTGCGCGGCGATGGATCCGATCGTGACGATCCGCGCGTGGTCGGTGAACCTTTCCCGCAGGGCACGGGTGACCAGCACGGCGCTGAACACGTTGGCGTCCAGATTGGCCTGCCAGTTCGCGGCGAACGACCTCAGGTCTTCAGCGGATCCGCTCCGGAAATCGGTGTTCCCGCCCGCGTTGTTGACCAGGACGTCGACCCGCTCCGGCAGTTCGGCCAGCGCCCGCTCCACCGCGTCCGGATCGGCCGCGTCGAACGGGACCGGGTTCGCGCCGAGCAACGTCGCCGCCTCGGTGAGGACCTGCTCGCGGCGGCCGGTGATCGTCACCCGATCGCCCCGCGCGGCGAACGCCGCCGCGACCGCGTACCCGATTCCCGTCCCGCCGCCGGTGACCACTACTTCCCTGTGCTGCCCCATGCGTCCAGCATAGGGACACTAGGCTCGCGTCATGACGAAGATCGACCCGGCGACGACGGCGCTCGTTCTGATCGACCTCCAGACGCGGATCGTCGCTTTGGAGACCACGCCGATCGAAGGCACGGAAGTCGTCGCGAACGCCGTCCTCCTGCGCGACGCCTTCAGCGCGGCCGGCTCCCCGATCGTCCACGTGCGGGCGCACCGGCCGGACGTCGACGAGCAGCCGCCCGGCAGCGAACTGGTCGCCGAACTGACGCCCCGCGAAGGCGAGCACCTGATCACCAAGCACACGATCGGCGCGTTCTACGGCACCGGACTGGACGAGCTCCTGCGCGGACTCGGCGTGAAGACGCTCGTGCTCGGCGGGATCGCCACGGAGTACGGCGTCGAATCGACGCTGCGGGCCGCGATCGACCACGCCTACGAGACCGTCGCGGTTTCGGACGCGATGGCCGGAATCGCCGCGATCTCCCACGAATCGGCGATCACGCAGGTCTTCCCGCGGCTGGGCGAAGTGCTCACGACCGCCGAAACCGCCGCGGCGCTGGACTGAACCATGATCGACAAAATCGCTTGGCTCCACTTCCAGGACGGCCGCGTCCTCGGCGCCCGCTCGCGCGGCAAGTCCGTGTTCTACCTGCCTGGCGGGAAACGCGAACCCGGCGAAACCGACACGGAAACTCTGGTGCGCGAAATCCGTGAGGAACTGACCGTCGAGATCGATCCGGCGAGCGCCGAGCCCGCCGGAACGTTCGAGGCGCAGGCCGACGGGCACGCGCAGGGGCTCGTGGTGCGGACGACCTGCTACACCGCCGAATTCAGCGGCGTACCCGTGGCCAGCAGCGAGATCGAGGAACTCGCGTGGCTGGGCTATGAAGACAGGGACCGTCTCTCCGCGGCGGGCAAGCTCATCTTCGACCACCTGCGGGAGACCGGCCTCCTGCGCTGACGACCGCTACTTCTTGAGGTCGTCCAGGCACAGCACCCGCGACTGCGGAAGGGTGCCGCCCGATCGCTGCCACTGGATCTTCTCGTCTGTCGACGGCACCTGGGTGCAGACCGTGCTGCCGTCGATGAGGAACGTCGCGCTCTTTTCGATGGCGAGGACCTTGTACCGCGCTGTCGCGCAGTCCTCCTTAGTGAGCTTCTTCGCCTCGACCACGCCATCGGGGAGGCAGTCGCCGACGACCGGCGCCCGCTCGCCAGGGTTCTTCAGGTCTTCCAGGCAGAGCAGGGTGCCGTCGGCGGCCCCCTTCTTTCCTTGGAAGAAGTACGCGTCGGTCGTCGGATAGTCGTCGCATTCGGTTCCACCGGAGAGCTTGAGCCCGATTTCCGACTTGTTCTCCTGTTTGCCGACGACCTTGAAGTTCGCGTCCGGCTTTCCGCATTCGGCGTTCTTGACGCTGTCCGCGTTGTCGACACTGCCCGTGAGGCAAGCGCCGACCTCGGTGCTCGACGCCGTGAACGGATTCGCGACGAAGATCCCGATCACGACGATGACGGCGAAGATACCCAGCCTGATGACAGGCTTCAGCCAAGTCTTCTTCCTCGGCACCATCTGTTCGACGGCGGGCGCGGGATAGTTCTCCACGGTGGTTCCCCCAGTTTGATGATCTCTTCGGGGGGCCTAGCGCTCATCGCCGGGGAAACGTTACGGCCGCGCGACGTAGATCTCAGCGCAGCCGCAGCTTGGGCTTGTGCTCCAAATTGGACAGACCGTTCCAGGCCAGGTTGACCAGATGCGCGGCGACCTCGTCCCGCTTCGGCTTCCGGGCGTCGAGCCACCACTGCCCGGTGAGCGCGACCATCCCGACGAGCGCCTGCGCGTACAGCGCGGCCAGTTTCTCGTCGTAGCCCCGCGCGGCGAACTGCTGCGCGAGGATGTGCTCGACCTGGCTGGCGATGTCGTTCAGCACCGTCGAGAACGTGCCCGTCGAACTCGCGACCGGCGAATCCCGCACCAGGATGCGGAAGCCGTCGTGCGAATCCTCGACGTAGGAGAGCAGCGCGATCGCCGCCTGCTCCAGCATCACCCTCGGGTGTCCACCGTGGAGGGTGGAGACCATCCTGTCGAGCAGGAGCTGGGTCTCGCGGTCGACCACGACGGCGTAGATGCCTTCCTTGCCGCCGAAGTGCTCGTACACCACCGGTTTGGAGACGTTCGCGCGGTGCGCGATCTCCTCGATGGAGGTGCCTTCGAAACCCTTCTCCGCGAAAAGGGCTCTGGCGACGTTGAGCAGCTGCTGCCTGCGCTCGCTCCCCGTCATCCGCACCCGGGCCACCGGAGCGACCGGACGCGCCCCAGTGACCGCTTCACGTTTGGTTCGCCGTCTCCCCGCCATTGCAGAAGACTAACGTGACCTCGCTATTTGCTTTCGGTGGCGATGCGCGCGAGGCGCTGCGGGGTCGGCCAGCGCACGTCATAGGCCCAGCCGAACTTTTCGAAGATCCAGATGAGCCGCGCGGAAATGTCGATCTGGCCGCGCTGCACACCGTGCCGAGCCGAGGTCGGGTCGGCGTGGTGCAGGTTGTGCCACGACTCGCCGAAGGAGAAGATCGCCAGCGGCCAGAAGTTGGCCGACTTGTCACGGGCGGCGAACGGGCGCTCGCCGATCATGTGGCAGACCGAGTTGACCGACCAGGTCACGTGGTGCAGCACGCAGACGCGCACCAGCCCGGCCCAGAAGAACGCGGTCACCGCGCCCCAGAACGACCAGGTGATCAGTCCGCCCAGGATCGCGGGCAGCACCAGGGTGAGCAGGCTCCACAGCCAGAACAGGTCGTCGACCTTCTTGATCGCGCGATCCTTGAGCAGGTCCGGCGCGAACCGTTCGGCGTTGCTCTGGTCGCGATCGAACAGCCAGCCCATGTGCGCGTGCCAGAAACCCTTGGCGATGGCGAGCGGCGTGGTCCCGAACAGCCACGGCGAATGCGGGTCGCCGTCGCGGTCGGAGAAGGCGTGGTGGCGCCGGTGGTCGGCGACCCAGGTGATCACGGGGCCCTGGACGGCCATGCTGCCGGCGATCGCCATCACGACGCGCAGCCACGGCTTGGCCTTGAACGAGCCGTGCGTGAAGTAACGGTGGTACGAGACGGTGATCCCGAGTCCGCTGATCGCGTAGAAGACCACGAAGATGCCGACGTCGACCCAGGTCAATCCCCAGCCCCAGGCGAACGGGACGGCCGCGAGCAGTGCGGCGAGCGGGAAGATGACCCCGAGGTAGACCGACAGTTGCACGGCGCTCGATCGCTGCCCGTCGGTGACCGGCTTGGGGCCCTTCGCGGGCTTCTGGGACTGGTCCAGGGTAGCCGTCATGCAGTCACTTCTTTTCTTCGCGCGACCCTTGAGGGTTTCCCTAAGGGTGACCTTACCTACGATGCCGTAAGTTACGGTACAGGAGGTTTCGTCCCCTGTGGAGTGCCCGCGACCGTGAGGCAACCCCCGGGCGCACATGGAGGTCCCCGGCATGGCTATCCTGACCAGGATCGATCCGCCGTAGTGTAATCGGCAGCACTTCAGATTTTGGTTCTGACAGTTCAGGTTCGAATCCTGGCGGCGGAGCAGACGAACAGATGACCAGCGGCGTTTTCAACGGTGGGGGTGTGTGCGGCTGACCGAGGACGCGACGACCAGTGGCAGGCGGCCGGCGCTTGCGGAGATGTCCGACGCCTGGCTTTACGGTCGCGCGCGTGAACTCGGGGCGGCCATACAGCGCGTCAGCTTCGCCGAACAGCTCGACATCGTCACCAGTCTCGACGAACTCCTCGACGAGACGCAGCGCCGCGGCGAACCGCTGCTGGTCGCCCAGCTGCTGCGCTACTCGGCGATGGCCAGGCTGGTCACCCGCGGTCTCGCCGCCGAAGCCGAACCCAGGCTCGACGAGATGCTCGCGCACACCAGGCGGCACGGTCTCGCGCTGATGCGGGCCGACGCGCACGCCATGCGCGGCCGTCGGCTGGTGATCGCCAAACAAGAGGACGCCGCCCTCACCGAGATCGCCAGGGCGCTGGCCATCCTCGACGACTCCGCCGTCCCGGACCGGCAGGTCGGCAGGCGCAACTGGGACCGGATGCTGTCCACGACCCTGGTCGACTGCTGGCTGGTGCTGAACCAGCTGGGCGTCTACGAGGCGGCCGAGGAGGCTATCGCCCGCGCGGCGCAGGCGATCCGCGACAGCGCGAGCCCGCACGAGATCGCGCTCCAGCTGATCAACCGGGTCAAGATGCTGCTGGGCTGGGGCCTGCGGCTCGAACGCATCGAGCGGTACGACGAAGGAGCGGACAAGTTCCGCACCGCGGCGTCGATGGCGCAGGCCGCCGAAGGCCCGTTCACCGAGTCGCTGTTCCCGCGCAAGGCCAACCTGCCCGCGATCGACCAGGTCGGCGTGCTCGCCGCGGCCGCCGCGCTGGCGTCGCCCGATTCGTCGCATGTCGAGCGGCTGAACTCGCTGCTGAATCCGGAACTGGTGTTCCCGCACGAACGCGAGATCATCGCCATCGCGCTGGCCCGCTGCCTGGACAACGACGGCCGCCGCGAAGACGCGCTGCAGGTGCTCAAAGAGGTCCGCGAGGACAACGAGGAGGGCTCTCTGCCGTCGATGCGGCTGAATCTCGCCCGCGAGCTGGCCAGGCTGGACACCACCCCGGACTACGCGTCCGGAGCGAGCCAATCGCTGATCGACTACGCGACCATCCTGGAAACGGAGATGTGGTCGCTGCGGGAATCGCAGATCGCCACGCTCAACGCGCGCCGGGAGCACGAACGCCTGTCCGCCGAACACGGCGCGATCACCCAGCAGGCCCTGCAGGACCCGCTCACCGGTCTACCGAACCGGCGCGCGCTCGACGAAAAGCTCCGTTCGCTGGCGTCGTCCGCGGACGCCCAGCCGCTCGCGGTCGCGCTCGTCGACCTCGACGGTTTCAAGGACGTCAACGACAAGCAGTCGCACGCCGAGGGCGACAACGTGCTCCGTGTCATCGCGAGCACGCTGCGCGACGCCCTGCGCGGCGACGACGTCGTCGCCCGATACGGCGGAGACGAGTTCATCGTGCTTCTACCTGGGGCTCCGGCCTCGGCGGCGAAACAGGCGCTGGGTCGTTCTGTGAATGCCGTCGCATCTCTGCCGCACCATCTTTCGCACGGCGTCACCCTCTCCGTCGGCCTCGTCTCGCTCCGCCCGCAGGAGCGCGCCGAGCAGGTCCTGGCACGCGCCGACGCGGCCATGTACCAGGCGAAACGTGGCGGCGGGAACCAGGTTTCGTCGGTCAACTCGATGGCCATCGATCCGGTGACCGGATGGCCCGGTGAGGATGCTCCGACCGACCCCGCGTGGGACTCCGAGCAGCCCACGTAGGATCAATGCCCGACAACCACCGTTGGTGAAATGTTGGGAGTGCCGTGACCGGCCCGCTGAGCACGTTGATCCTCGCCGCGGGTGAGGGCACCCGTATGCGCTCGTCCACCCCGAAGGTGCTGCACCCGATCGCCGGCCGTCCCCTGGTCGAACACGCGGTCCGGGCCGCCGCGGGACTGAGCCCGGAACACCTGGTCGTGGTGATCGGCCACGGCCGCGACTCGGTCGGCGCGCGGCTGGCGAAGGTCGGCGAGGCACTCGGCCGCGAGGTCGTCACGGCCGTCCAGGAAGAGCAGAAGGGCACCGGGCACGCCGTCTCGTGCGCGCTCTCGGCGCTGCCCGCCGGGCTGACCGGCACCGTCGTCGTCAGCTACGGCGACGTCCCGCTGCTCGACACCGAAACGCTCGCTTCCCTGGTCGCCGAGCACACCTCCACCGGCAACGCGGTCACCGTGCTGACCGCGGTCGTCGAGAACCCGGCGGGCTACGGCCGGATCATCCGCGACGACAGCGGCGTCGTCACCTCGATCGTCGAGCAGAAGGACGCCACCCCCGAACAGCACGAAATCGCCGAAATCAACTCCGGCGTCTACGCCTTCGACGCTTCCGTCCTGGTCGACGGGCTTTCGAAGCTTTCGACCGACAACGCACAGGGCGAGCTCTACCTCACCGACGTCCTCGGCATCGCCCGCGGCGACGGCAAGGGTGTCGGCGCGCTGGTCATCGACGACCCGTGGGTGACCGAAGGCGTCAACGACCGTGTTCAGCTCTCCGTCCTCGGCGCCGAACTGAACCGCCGGATCGTCCGCGGCTGGCAGCGGGCGGGCGTCACCGTCGTCGACCCGGCGAGCACCTGGATCGACGCGGGCGTGACCTTGTCGCGCGACGTCGTCATCGAGCCCGGCGTGCAGCTGAAGGGGTCGACGTCGGTCGGCGAGGGCTCGCAGATCGGCCCGGACAGCACCTTGGAGAACGTCTCCGTCGGCGCGGGCGCGTCGGTGGTGCGGACGCACGGTTCCGATTCGGAACTGGGCGACGGTGTGAAGGTCGGCCCGTTCACCTACCTGCGTCCCGGCTCCAAACTGGGGACCAAGGGCAAGCTCGGCGCTTTCGTCGAGACGAAGAACGCGGACATCGGCGCCGGGACGAAGGTTCCGCATCTGACCTACGTCGGCGACGCGACCATCGGCGAGAACAGCAACATCGGCTGCTCCAGCGTCTTCGTCAACTACGACGGCGTGAACAAGCACCACACCACGATCGGCTCCCATGTGCGGCTCGGCGCGGACAACACGTTCGTCGCCCCGGTGACCATCGGCGACGGCGCCTACAGTGGGGCAGGCACCGTGATCAGGCAAGACGTGCCCCCGGGCGCGCTCGCCGTGTCCACCGGGCCGCAGCGCAACATCGAAGACTGGGTGACCCGGCGCAGGCCGGGCACCCCCGCGGCGGAAGCAGCTTCCGCCGCGAAGCAGGACACCACCGCCGTGTCCGATTCAGCAAAGGGAAACGACGGGGAGTCGCCAGCATGAGCTCGAAGTCCGGAACACCGAAGAAGAACCTGATGCTCTTCTCCGGGCGCGCCCACCCGGAACTCGCGGAGGAGGTGGCCAAGCACCTCAACGTGTCGGTCGTCCCGCAGACCGCGCACAACTTCGCCAACGGGGAGATCTTCGTCCGGTTCAACGAATCGGTGCGCGGGACCGACGCGTTCGTGATCCAGAGCCACCCGGCGCCCATCAACGAGTGGGTGATGGAGCAGCTGATCATGGTGGACGCGCTCAAGCGCGCGAGCGCCAAGCGGATCACCGTGATCATGCCGTTCTACCCGTACGCGCGGCAGGACAAGAAGCACAAGGGCCGCGAGCCGATCTCCGCGCGCCTGATCGCCGATCTGTTCAAGACCGCCGGCGCCGACCGGATCATGACGGTCGACCTGCACACCGCGCAGATCCAGGGCTTCTTCGACGGCCCCGTCGACCACCTGCTCGCGCAGAACGTGCTGGCCGCGCACATCAACAAGACCTACCAGGACGAGAACATCACCGTCGTCTCGCCGGACTCGGGCCGCGTGCGGCTGGCCGAGAAGTGGGCGGCTCAGCTGGGTGACCGGCCGATCGCCTTCATCCACAAGACGCGCGACCCGGACAAGCCGAACCAGGCCGTCGCGAACCGCGTCGTCGGCAAGGTCCGCGGTCAGCTGTGCGTGCTGATCGACGACATGATCGACACCGGTGGCACGATCGTGAAGGCCACGGAGGCCCTGCTCGACGAAGGCGCGTCCGACGTCGTCATCGCCTCGACCCACGGCATCCTGTCCGACCCCGCCACCGAGCGGCTGTCGAACTGCAAGGCGCGCGAGGTGATCGTCACCAACACGCTGCCGATCCCGGAGGAGAAGCGGTTCCCCGGGCTGACCGTGCTGTCCATCGCGCCGCTGCTGGCGCAGGCCATCCAGCAGGTCTTCGAGGACGGGTCGGTCACGTCCCTCTTCGACGGCAACGCCTGATCCAAAACGAAGCAAGGGACCTTTGCTGTCGCTCTCTTTCGGAGAGTGACAG
>NZ_JBHXJK010000013.1:0-112845 GCF_042723255.1 Amycolatopsis thailandensis | reverse complement strand
TATTTCCACACACCCCTCGAGCCTTTCGGGCCACCTGGCCGTGACCGGTCCGGTCACGCGGGACTGTGTGGATTTCGGAGCGTCCAACGCACCAAAATCCACACAGTCGGCGCCCGAGTCCCGGTGCCACGCAGAGCCACTGACCCGTTCCACGGGCACGCCACATTTGCCGTACCCCTTAAGAGAACCCGAAACGCCACTCACGACCCGCTTACGCGACTTTGTCGGGACCCTGACCTTGAGGGTAGGGAAGGAGGCCTTCACGGACTTCAGAGGACATCCCGGCGCCGCAGCAGCCAGCCGCCGAGGGCGGCGAAGACCACCAGGTACGCGGCCACCACCAGCGTCGCCTGGGAGACGCCGACGAGTTCCCCGATCCCCGGCGTCCCACTCGAAGCGCCGAGCGACGCGGCCAGTGAACCGGCGTTGGCCCCCGGAAGCGCCCGCTGCAGCGTGTCGACCCAGGAGAGCAGCGGGGCCGCGACCCCGAACAGCAGGTTCTGGACCACCAGCAGCCACACCAGGCCGAGCCCGATCGGCAGCGCCACCCCGCGCATCGCGATGGCGAGCACCGCGCCGAACGCCGCCCAGGTCATCGCGATCAGCCAGCCCGCGCCGATTCCCGTCAGCAGCGAGCCGATCGTGGGCCAGTTCATCGGCTCGCCCTCGGAGGAGGCGATGACCGCGCTCGTGACCGCGCCGGTCGCGAAACTCGTCAACACGACCGTCAGGGTCGCGGCAGCCAGCGCGAACAACTTTCCACTGTAGACAGTCAGCCGCGAGGGACCTTGTGTCAGCACGGTCTTCCACGTGCTCCAGCCGTATTCGGTGCCGACGGCCAGCACCCCGATCACGAGCATGATCGCCCCGAGGAACACCGGCAGTCCGCCGATCGAGTTGCCGACCAGGTTCGACGGCATGGTCGAGGCCAGTCCGCGATCCGTGCCGGGCGCCCCGCTCGAAGACCCCGCCGCGCCCGCGAGCGGCAGCAGGTAGGTGAAGGTCAGGCCGAGCACGACCGCGATCCCCAGCATGAACCAGTTCGCCGGACGCCGGACGAGTTTCGCGAGCTCGGCGGTGCAGCTACCCCACATGACTTGCCACCTCTCCGGTGAGCTCGAAGAAGACCTGCTCCAGATCCCGTTCGCGGGCGTGCAGTTCGCGCACCGCGATCCCTTCCGTGACGAGTTCGCGGTTCAGCCACGACGCGCGCTCCGGATCGACCGTCAGATCGAGCCCTGCCCCGCTCGCTCGCACGTTCTCCGCGCCGATCCAGCGCCGCACCAGATCGGCGGCGCGCGGGTTCTCGTCGGTCTCGATGTGCAGCACCGTGCCGCCGCGGAGTTCGGCCACCGTGTTCTCCGCGACCAGCCTGCCGCGGGAGACGACGCCCACCCGGTCGCAGATCTGCTGGACCTCGCCCAGCAGATGACTCGACAGCAGCACGGTGCAGCCCTCCGCGCCGAGCCGCCGGATCAGCACGCGCATGTCGGCCATCCCCGCCGGGTCGAGCCCATTGGTGGGCTCGTCGAGGATCAGCAGCCGCGGATCCTTCAGCAACGCCGCAGCGACCCCCAGCCGCTGCTTCATGCCGAGGGAGTAGGCCGAATACCGGTCCTTGCCGCGGTCGGCGAGATCGACCATCGCGAGGACTTCGCCGACGCGGAGCGGATCCGTTCCGCTGTAGCGGGCCAGCACCTTGAGGTTCTCCGCGCCGGACAGGTAGGGGTAGAACCCGGGCGATTCGATCAGCGCGCCGACTCCGCCGAGATCGCCGGGCGGCTTGCCGAACAGCCGCACGCTGCCCGACGTCGGCCGGACGAGGCCCAGCAGCATCCGCAACGTCGTCGTCTTGCCCGCGCCGTTCGGGCCGAGGAAGCCGTAGATCTCGCCGGGCAGCACGGTCAGCTTCATCCGGTCGACGGCGAGCTGTTCTCCGTACCGTTTCGTGAGTTCGTCTGTGTCCACGGGAAGGTTCATGGTGACGAATGGTGTCTCGGGAGAGGCCTTCGCCACATCCGTTCCCAGGCGGCACCACGCGTACGTCAGGAGACGTAGGCGATGGCCGGAATCCTGCGACATCTGTCGAAAACACCGGTACCGGGCACCGGGGAGACGATTCTAGGCTCGGTGGCGTGTCGAAAGTCCTTTTGATCATTCACGTGCTCGCCGCCGTCATCGCGATCGGTCCGGTCACCGTCGCGGCCAGCATGTTCCCCGCCGCCGCCAGGAAGGCGTTCGCCGAGCCGGGTTCCGGTCTTTCCGTGCCGCGCCTGCTGAACCGGATTTGCCGCGTCTACGCGATTCTCGGCCTGGCGGTGCCGTTCTTCGGCTTGGCGACGGCGGGGAGTATGCGGGTGTTCGGTGACGTGTGGGTGATCGTGTCGATCGTGCTCACCGCCGCGGCCGCCGGTGTGCTGGCGCTGCTGGTCCTGCCCGGACAGAACGCCATCCTCGCGGCGCTGGCCGCCGAGCCGCCGTCGGAGCCGGTCACGGCCGGCCGCGTGGCGATGTACACCGGGATGTTCAACCTGCTCTGGGCCGTGGTGACGGTTCTGATGATCGTGCGGCCCGGCTCCACCACCGGCGCGTGAATGGTGGGGACGGTTCAGGGCAACCGTCCCCACCACTCACGAGTCTTCGTCAGGCGTTGAGCAGCTGATTGAAGAACGAGCGGTAGCGGCGCAACGCGATCCGGAGATCCTCGGTGGCCGGTTCGCCCTGGCTCCACTCGGCTTCCAGTTCCTTCTTGTGGTCCGCGAAGGTCGTGGCCAGGTTCTGGATCACCACGGCGACCAGTTCGTCGGCCTCCCTGACGGCCCGTTGCGGATCGTCCACAAAGGCCGTCTGGATGCCCTGCCAGCTGTCCCGGAACCGGTCGACGTCGACGTTGTCGAACAACGTCTGCGCCTCGTCCTCACGGTGCTCGGCCGCCGTATCGCCCGCGCGCTCGGGCGCCGCCGCCACCAGGTCTTCGGTGCTCAGCGTGTGGCCCCCGTCAGCGGTCCGTTCCTCGTCGGGCCGATCCGTCGTCCCCGCGACGCTTTCCGTTGTCCGCGGTTCCGTTTCCTCGGTTCCGAGCGGCCTGCTGTCCATGACTCTTCGCTCCTTCGCCACCATCGTCGGTCAAAAGATCTTCGAACACCTCTCGGTAGTGCTTCATCGCCTCACGCATGTCCTCCGTGGACATTTCGGATTCCCGATGACGCTCCAGCGTGTCGTGTCCGGCGCGATAGTGCCGCAAGGCGTTCGCGTGCCGGACGGACAGATCCGCGAGCTGCTGGTCGTACCCTTCGGTCGGGTAGCCGCGCTCGGCCATCAGGGAGACCAGTACCCGATCCGCCTCGACGACGGCGCCGGACGGACGGTCGACGAACTGTTCCTGGATCAGCGCCCATTCCTGCGCGTACCGGTCCTTTGTGGACGAAGGCAGTGGCCGGATGTCGAGATCGGAATGCCGTTTCATCCGCGACGTGAGGTCGCGTTCCGCTTCCCGCGGGCTCTCGTGTTCCTTGACGGCCCGGTCGTATTCGGGCCCGAACGTCTCTTGTAATCGCCGCCTGCGCTGCCCCTGGATCACGAACCAGGCAGCCGCTCCCACAACCAGGACCGCGGCGATCACGATGATGACGACCAACCACGTTGGCATCGTTATCTCCTCCGGATTTCTCGCCGGTCAACCCCCGACGGGCCATGAGTTCCCGGGCCTTCGTGAGCGGAAACCCTTGTGCCGCAAGAAGTTTTGGATCTTAGGCCGGATGGCGCAGTGAAATGACCTCGATCCGGCCTTGTTCCGGTGAGCGGGGTAAGCCCTTGTCGGCCATTCGGATCAGGTCGTAAGGCTCGCTAACCAGGCGTCCCTCTAATGGGTGCCGCCGATGACTCAGTGTAGGTAAAAACTCCCGATCACTGCTCCGTTGTGGCACTATTGCCCCGTTCGCAGGAAGAGGGCCTGTGAACAGAGGGGGCCCGGCGTTCAAGGGCTGCCTGGTAAGACAAAGAAAGATCATCAGGGGAGGAGATCGTCGAATGTCGACGCCTACGGACGTCAAGGATCCCATCGGTGAGGAGGAGCCGGTCGACCCGGCTCAGCCCACGCCTGACCAGGGGGAACACCAGCACAGCCCGGACTGCGATCACTATCGTGACAAGCTCCTGGAATGCTCAGGCGGTTGCGTGCAGACTCCGCCGCCCACTCCCTGATCCGTGACTCGAAGGGGTCCGGTCGTGAAGTTGTTCAACGGCCGGGCCTCCTTCGGCTACAGCGTGTGTTGTCATAGTTCAGTGGCTGTGATTGAGCTGAAGCACTCCGAGGTCATCCGTGAGGCTCGGGGGCTGCATCGTGCCGGTGTCGATGCGGCGTGTTCGGCCCGCCAGCGCGAAGGCATTCGTCTGCTCCGCAGAGGTATGGCTCTGCTGGACTCCATTCACCCTGTCGCCGCGGAACATCACAACGACTGGCTGGCGACCAGGATCCGGCTGACCTGCACCATCGCGGCTCTTTCGTCAGAGACCGCGGGTGAGGTCGCGGCGGGCATGGCAGGTCTCGACGAAGTCCGGCTCTTGCTCGAATCCGTGTCCGACGCGCTTCTGCGTGCCGAACTCGGAGGACAGCTGGACCACAATTACGCTCTCCTGCTCATGGCCGCGGGCAGGAATCAAGAAAGCTTGGCCTACTTCGATTCGTCCATCGGGCAGAAGAACGTGGTCCTGGCTTCCGCGGAAGACCCGGCTTCGCTCTTGGGGCCTTATCTGGGCACGCTGGCGACACGCGGCTTGGCCAATACTCGATTGGGCGATGTCCGCAAGGCTCGCGACGACTTGACGCGCTCCATCGATCTCGCGGAGCGGCATGAGCTCAAAGCGCAGGCCGCCGATGTGATGAGGCCGCTCGGCTCGCTGGAGCTTCGAGTCGGGAATGTTCCTGCGGCGCTGCGCATCTTCAACAAGGGTGAACGCATCTATCGCGCGCTCGACATGAAGGTCCCTCCGCTCCTGCGGCTCGCTCAAGCCCAGGCCTTGTTGACGGCCGGGCTCGCGGAAGAGGCCGGAGGGCATCTTGACGAAGTACTGCCGGCGATGCTCGCGCAACGAAGTATCAGCCGCGATCTCGCGGACGTGGAGCTGTTCCGCGCGTCCGCCGCGCTGATGACCGACGACCTGGAACTCGCGCGAACGTATGCCGCTTCGGCCCGGCGTCGTACGCTGCGCTGGGGGTGTCAGACCTGTGTCGCCAACGCGACCATCGTCGGTCTCCGCGCCGACGTGCGCGATGCCTTGCGCACCAACGAAATCCCGCCGACGCTGACAGCTCGCGCGCTCCGCGCGGCCAACGGGATGCCGATGCCGCGGCTCTCCGATCAGGCCGCGCTGGCGCGCATGCTGGCCGTCCGCGTCGAGTTGCGGAAGGGAAAACGCAAGCGTGCCACCGAATTGCTCGACCGGATTCCGCGGCCGGGACGGCTGACCTCCGTCGATTACCGCATGCTGCGAAGGCTCTGCCTGGCGGAACTCGCGGTGGCCGAAGGGAACAAGACCAGGGCCTTGGCCGAGATCCGGGCCGGGCTCACCGAACTCGACCGCGTCCGCGACCGGATGGGCGGCCTCGAACTGGTGTCCGGGACGGCGCTGCACGGCCGGGAGCTGGCGGATCTGGCGGTCAAGATCGTGCTGGAGCGGGCCGACGCGGCCCGGTTGTTCGGCTGGACGGAACGGACTCGCGCGCAGAGCTACCGCTACGAACCCGTCGCCGCGACCGATCCGGACCTCGCGGAGCGCGTCGGTGAGGTCCGGGGGCTCGATCAGGCGATCCACCAGGCGCAGCACGACGGGCACCCGACGGCGGCCCTGCGCGCCAAGCACGCCGAACGGTTGCGCGAGGCGCATCGGCTCGGGTGGCACACCGGGCGGTGGGGCAAGCCACGGCCGATCGCGCGGCTCGCCGAGGTCGCGGAGGAGCTGGGCGAGCGCGCGCTGGTGAGTTTCGCGTCTTCCGGGGACGACCTGGTGGCCGTGGTCGTCGCCGGTGGGCGGTGCGAACTGGTGCGGCTCGGCTCGGCCGCGCGGGCGGCGGAGTCCGCGCGGATGCTGAACGTCGACCTCGACGCCCTGGCGCCGGATCGGCTGCCGCCGCTCCTGGTCCAGTCGGTACTCGGTTCGGCGCGGAAACAAGCCGAGCGGCTCGACATCCAGCTGATCCGCCCGCTGGAAGAGCTGCTCGGGGACCGCGGCCTGGTCGTCGTGCCGACCGGTCCGCTGTACGCCGTCCCTTGGGGGGTGCTGCCGGCGCTGCGCTCGCGGCCGATCGTCGTCGCGCCGTCCGCGACGGCGTGGCTGTGGGCCGAGCGCTCGGCGACGCCGGACTCGCGGAAGATCGTCCTCGTCCGCGGCCCGGGTCTCGTGGGGACCAGGGGCGAGCTGGACAAGCTCACCATGCATTACCGGGACGCGCACACGCTGACCGGCCCCGACGCGACGGTGACGTCCGTGCTCCAGGCGTTGGACGGCGCGAACCTCGCGCATATCGCGGCGCACGGCGCGCACGAACCCGAGAACGCCTTGTTCTCCCGGCTGGAACTCGCCGACGGGGCGCTCTTCGCGCACGAGATGGCGGGGCTGGCGCAACCGCCGTCGCAGGTGGTCTTCGCGGCGTGCGAACTGGCGCTGAACCGGATCCGGCCCGGCGACGAGGTGCTCGGTTTCGCCAGCGCGTTGCTCGCGAGCGGTTCGCGGACGGTGATCGCGCCGTTGAGCCGAGTCGGTGACGAGGCCGCGGCCGCGGCGATGGACGACTACCACCGCGGACTGGCCGAAGGCGCCGGACCGGCGACGGCCCTGGCGGACACCGTCGCCGTTGATCCGTTCCGGCGACCGTTCGTCTGTTTGGGTGCGGGCTGAACGTACGGCTTGACAACCCCTGTTCGATCTTCACGACTCCAAGTGCCCGGTTGGTTACTCTTGACCGAGTCGTCTGAACCAATTATGGTCTAGACCACATTCGCCAGCCTCCGCGCTTCGGCGGATGTGGTCCCGACCTTCATTGGTTTTTCGCTCGCTGTGGCCCAGGAATCTCGAGTCACCGGTGGGTGTTGAGATGGGAAAGGGGTAGGCATGAGCTTCAAACGACGGCTTTTGACCCTGGCGGCGGGTACGGCAATGGTGCCGGCGGCTCTGGTTGCGATCCCGGCGGGAACCGCCAGCGCGCACGGTTACGTTTCCTCGCCCCCGAGCAGGCAGGCACAGTGCGCCCAGAACACGGTTTCCTGTGGCTCCATCAAATGGGAGCCGCAAAGCGTCGAGGGTCCCAAGGGGCTCATGAGCTGTAACGGTGGTGTCGGTCGTTTCGCCGACCTCAACGACGACAGCAAGGGCTGGAAGGTGCATTCCCTCGGCCGTACCACCACTTTCCGGTGGACGCTGACGGCTCGCCACCGCACCAGCACCTGGGAGTACTTCGTCGACGGCGCCAAGGTCGCGTCCATCAACGACAACGGTGCGCAGCCTGGGGCCACGGTCACCCACAGTGTGAACCTGCAGCAGAGCGGGCGGCACAAGATCCTCGCCCGCTGGAACGTCTACGACACGGCGAACGCGTTCTACGCCTGCATCGACGCCAACATCAGCTAAGCGTCGGGCTCGTGGGTGGTGAAGACGGTGAGAACCGGCTTCACCACCCACGAGTTTTTTTGTGCAAGGCTCACCCCATGAGCGATGACGAGCGCGACGGGGTCAAGCTGACCAACCTCGACCAGCCGCTGTTCGAGGGCGCGACCAAACGCGATCTCGTGGACTACCTGGACGCCGTCGCGGACCGGATCCTCCCGGTGCTGGAGAACAGGCCGCTTTCGGTGATCCGTGTCCTGCGCGGCCAGGGCCCGTTCATGCAGAAGAACCTGCCCAAGTACACACCTGACTGGGTGAAGCGGTACGGGATGTGGGCGGAGACGTCGAAGCGGCAGGTGTCCTACGCCCTCTGCGACGACCGCCGCACGCTGCTGTGGTTCGCTAACCAGCGCGCGGTCGAATACCACCCGACCTTGATGACCGCGGACACCGAAGCGGGCCCGTCCCATCTCGTGCTGGATCTCGACCCGCCGCCCGGGGACGATTTCGCGCATGTCGTCAAGGCGGCCGGGCTGGTGCGGCAGGCACTTTCGGACTCCGGGCTGTCCGGTGCGGTGAAGACCAGTGGTTCCAAGGGAGTGCACATCTTCGTCCCGCTGGTGCCGGGGCAGGGCTTCGAAGACGTCGCGGCCGCCACTCGCGCGCTCGGTGCCCGCGCTGAGCAGGTCGACCCGTCGGTCGCGACGACCGCGTACATCGTGGAAGACCGCGAGGGAAAGGTGTACCTCGATTCGACGCGGGCGGGCGGCAACACGGTCGCGGCGGCGTACAGCCCGCGGCTGCGGCCGGGACTTCCGGTGTCGTTCCCGGTGTCCTGGGACGATCTCGAAAACGTGGTCCCCGCCGATTTCACCGTCTACACGGCGCCCGATCTGTTGGGGGACAAGGATCCTTGGGCCGACGCGATGCCCGGGCCGCAGACGCTGCCCGCCGACCTCGTCGAACAGGGGCACACGATCCCGGTCGCCCGTGTCGTGGCGATGCACGAAGGGAAACGCCGCGCGAGGCTGCGTGCCCAGGAGGGCCAGGACAACGCCTAAGCGGCAGGCCGCTCGACCGGGAGGAGCCGGACTCTTCCCGGCTCCTCTTCCGTGACGAACCGCAGCGCGCCGGTGACCTCGCGGGTCACCATCCGCGCGCCGCGCCAGCCCGCCGGGACCCAGCCCGCCCGCAGGTCACGCCGCACCTTCTCGGCCCTTTTGACGTGACGGGCGAACGAATGCCGCCGGATGACGCGCCCGCGCGCGATCTGGCCCGCGCGCGCCTCCTCCGGGGAGACGTCGAGCCACAGCAGCCGGACGGGGCGGCGGCTCACCAGGCCGAGCAGGGCCAGCAGTCCGCGTGTCGTCGCGCGGGTCGAGGGCTCGTGCACGATCAGCGGGCCGCCGTCCGTCAGCGCGAACCGGACGACTCTCGCACGGTGCCACATGTGGACCACCGGCCGGTAGCACCGGTACGGCAGCGCGGCGGGCAGGCGTCCGCGCAGCCGGGCGCGGACCTGGTCGGAATCGAGCACCGGTAGCGCACCGGTCGCCGCCCTGGACAGCAGTGTGGTCTTCCCGGCCCCGGGAATCCCCGCGACCACCAGCAGATCGCGCCGGCCGAGCTGGAGTGCGATGCGATCGGTCATAAGGCCTCAACGACCCGGCCGATGATAAAGGTTCCTTTACCTTGATCCGCTCGGCTCCGGTACTGGTCAGGCCGTCATGGGTGTCTCCGGTGTCACCGTCCGGTCGGGAAGCAGCGTCCCGCCTTTGGTGAGCCACGCGACGCCGAACGCGAAGATCGCCACCGATTCCAGCCACAGCGCCGGGTAGAGCGACTTCGTCGCGTCGTCGAAGACGAGGCCGCAGAGCACGATCAAGGCCAGACACACCAGCATGATCACGCCCGAGGTGACGTACAGCCGGTTCCGTTCGGGTTTGCGGGCGCCGGGGATCTCCTTGTCCGACTTGGTGAACAGCACGATGCAGAAGAAGGCCAAGGTGAGGAAGAAGACGGCGGCGAAACCGAGGTGCAGGTAGCCGATGAACACGTCCTCGCGGTCACCGTTCGACGGTGTGGTGGGGAAGAGCGCCACCCCGACCGCGGCCACCGCGGCGATGTTCCCGGCGATGTCGTCGACCCGGCCGTAACCCCGATAGGACAACAGGAAGACGCCGATGGCGCACATGACGCCGACCCAGACGTCACGCATTCCCGAGTAGTAGTAACCGCTGATCGAGTTGAGCAGGCCACCGCCGTCGACGATCAGCTTCCCGAAGATCAGCACGAAGGGCAGCCCGATCCCGAGGAAACCTATGGCGCGCCGCAGGAACAGGTAGTTGCGGACGAGATTGTCGGATGCCGTTCGCGCGCCCATGATCGCCTCCGTGCTCAGTGCGTTGTCACTACTCGGGAGTATCGACCACGTGAGCACGGTAAATGACGGTTCGTGACGACGTTGAGACCGTGTGTTATCGAATTGGCCGTCTACGCGGTGTCCAGCACGACAGAGGTCACGTAGCCGCCCATTCCGATCGACGTCTTGACGGTGAGCCCGCTTTCCGGCCGGGTCGGGCCTTCCAGCAGCTGCGGATGCCCGTCGGCCACCGGTTTCGGCGCCGGGATCAGATCGTGCTCCGCCGCCAGGCAGCTCGCCGCGATCTCGGTGAGCGCGCTGCTCGACTGGCTGTGCCCGGTCAGCGGTTTGATCGAATAGATCCGGGTGCTGCCGGGGAAGACCGTCTCGAGGATCCGGGATTCCGTGCGGTGACAGAGTTTCGTGCCGGTGCCGTGCGCGTTCACGTAGCGGATGTCCGCGGCGGAGACGTTCGCGTTCTCCAGTCCCTCGGTCACCGCCGCGATCGCGGTCGTCGGGTCGGGGTCGAGCGCCATCGCGTTGTGCGCCTCGTGGGTCATGGCGCCGCCGAGCACGGACGCGTACGAATCGGTCTTCCGCTGGGTCAGCACTATCGCGACCGCGGCTTCGGAGAAGGTGAAACCCATTGTGCCCTCTTGGAAAGGACGGCACGCCTCCAGCGGCGGCACGTCGGTGATCGCCACTCCGCAGTGCACGAAGTTGCGGACCACCGGCCTGGTCGCGGACAGGTCGGTGGTGAGCACCACGACGTCGTCGGCCATGCCCGCGTCCAGCCACATCTTCGCGGTGAGGGTCGCCGCGCTGCCGGTCGCGCACATGGCGGACGTGGTCATCGACGGGCCGTGGAAGCCGAACTCCGCCATCAGCGAAGCGATCGGGGTCGAAGGCATCATGCCGATGAACTCGCGCCGGTACATGAGCTGATCGCCCATCTCGGTGAGCCTGTCCCAGCTCCGCAGGTCCTCGCGGACGCCGCCGGCGATGACGCCGACCCGTCGTCCCGGTGACCAGCCCCGTGAGCCGGCGTCTTCGATCGCGTCACGTGCCGCCGCGAGCAAAGCGCGGGCGTGCAGACTGCCGTCACGGGATCTGCCACCCTCGGCGACGTGCGCGACCCAGCCCGGCAGATCCGGCGTCTCGCCGAAGCCTTCGGTGAACTGGGCGCAGGGGACGCCGCTCGCGAGGCCCTCCCAGAGTGATTCGCGGCCCCAGCCGTAGGCGGTTACGGCGCCGATGCCGCAGATGTCTGTTTTGCTCCGCACGTGTTTCCCTTCAACTACATTCAGTCAACGCTGGGGTGGAATAGCCGCACCGATCAGCTGTCCGAGGGGGACGGCTACGTCGATTTAGTGATCTAATCGGAAGCTACAGCAGTCGAGTAGGGGGTTTGGATCAGATGGATCCTGACGATCTCGACGGTGGGACTCCCGACACCCACCGGCCCTCGGATCAGGATTCCTCGCCAGCGAACGGCGCCGCGACCCGCACGGTTGGAGAACCCGACCGGCATGCCTCGCTCGTCCGTCTGCTGACCGAGTTGTCCGCCGAGAGGGATCACCGCGGTGAACCCGCGCTCGCCTTTCTCGGCCAGGGGTACCGCCTTTTGGAGCAAAATTCCGACGGCGGCGCATTGGGCACGCAATATCTCACGATGGTCGAGGCGAGCCCTTACGGGATCTGTGTCCACCAGCGGGGCAAAATCGTGTTCGTGAACTCCGCCGCCATGCGGTTCGTCGGCGCGAAGGTGTCGACGGAGCTCATCGGGATGCACATCACAGACCTGGTCGAGGCGGATTCGCAGGACGCGCTGCTGGCGCGGATCGGTTCGCTGGTTTCGCCCGGCTCGTTCAGTGAACCGACCGAAATGACGCTGCGGACCCTCGGTGGCCGCGGCGTCACCGTCGAATCGCAGGCGGTGCTGACGACTTGGGAGGGCGAACCCGCCTACCAGGTGATCATGCGCGATCTGACCACGCAGAAGGCGGCCGAGGTCGGCCTGCGGTTCCAGGCCGCGCTGGTCGGGCACGCGAGTGACGCGATCATCGCGACCTCGCCCGACGGGCTGGTGACGAGCTGGAATCCGGCGGCCGAGGCCGTCTACGGGCACGACCTCGACCAGGTCATCGGTGTGCCGGTGGCCGAGGTCGTCGGCGCGCCGATGAGCCCGCGGGAGGTCGTCGCGGCGGGCGGTGTCGTGCAGGCGACGCATTACAGCGCCGACGGCACGGCGCTGGCGGTGCGGGTCTCCGCGGCCGAGATGTTCGACGGCTACGTGCTGCTGTGCGCCGACGAGACCGCGCAGCGCCGGGCCGAGGCCGAATTCGCCACCGTCGTCGAAACGCTCGACGAAGGGGTGCTGGTGGTCGGCCCCAGCGGGCGGATCGAACTGGCCAACTCCGCGGCGCACCGGATCTCCGGTGTCCCGGAAGGCTCCCTGGTCGGACTGGAGAGCCGGACGCTGCGGCTGCACGACGAGAGCGGCGCCCCGGTGCCCGTCGAGGATCTGCCGTCCGCGCGCGTGCGGCGGTCCGGGAAGGTCGAGACCGGGAGGGTCGTGCAGGTGCGGCGGCGCGACGGTGCGCACCGCTGGCTTTCGCTGACCTCCGGCCCGCTGATGGCGCCGGGGCAGAGCGTGCCCTCGGTGCTGACGTCCTTCGCCGACATCACCGAACGGCGGGCGATCAGCGAGCGGCTGGCCTACGAGGCCACCCACGATCCGCTGACCCGGCTCGCGAACCGCACGCTCGCGCTGAACCGGCTGCGTCTCACGATCGCCGATCCGGCTCGCACGACCACCGTGATGTTCATCGATCTCGACAAGTTCAAGATCATCAACGACTCGCTCGGTCATACCGTCGGCGACCAGGTGCTGCGCATCATCGGCGACCGGCTGCGGGCCGCCGCCGGCCCGTCGGACCTGGTCGGGCGGCTCGGCGGGGACGAGTTCCTGGTCATCACCACCGGTTATACCGAAGCCGCCGAGGTGCGGGCGCTGGCCGATCACCTTCAGCGACATCTCGCGGAATCGCTCACGGTGCACGGCCGGGAACTGCATATAAATACGAGTATCGGAATAGTGATCGCAGAGCCCGGCGATACCCGCAGTGCCGACGAATTGCTGGAAGACGCCGATTTGGCGATGTACCAGGCGAAAACATTCGGACCGGGCCGCTATGCCTTCTATGCGCCACTCATGCGGAAACGAGTACGGGACCGATTCGCACTGGAGCAGGATCTGCGCAACGCCGTCGCGGAGGGCCTGGTCGAGACCGTTTATCAGCCCGTCGTGGATTTGCGGACCGGCGAAATGGTCGCGGTGAAGGCGAAGTCCCGGTGGAATCACCCTGCCCGGGGGTCGATCGATCCGGCGGAATTGGCCGAGATCGCCGACGACGGCGATCTTTTGACGATCATCGGTGCGAAAGTCCTTGCCAAGGCCGCCGGCGAGATCTCGCGATGGCGTGCCGATCATGGTGTGCACTGTAATGTGAATGTGAGCCTTTCGGTCCGCCAACTGGGCGATCCCACGTTGCTGCAAGTGGTACAGACAACTTTGGAGAAGGCGGGGCTGGGGCCCGGGGATCTGAGTCTCGACGTCGACGAGACGGCGCTGAAGGACGCGGCCGACGCCGTCGACGCGCTGCGGAAGACCGGCGTGCGGGTGACCGCGGAACGGTTCGGCGCCGGGTACTCGTCGCTCGCCCAGCTGTGCAGACTCGACCTGAACGTGATCGAAATCGACCGGTCGTTCGTGGCCGACCTCGGGATTTCGAGCGACGCCGAGCCGATCGTCGCCGGGATCATGGCGATGGCGCACGCTGTCGATCTCGTGGTGGTCGCCGAGGGAGTCGAGACCGCGCAGCAGTTGAAGGTGCTGCACGAACTCGGCTGCGATTGGGCGAAAGGGCCGCTGGTGGCGCCGCCGGGACCGCTGGGGGACCTGAAGCCCGAGTACCCGCACGTGGTGCGGTGAACCGGGCGGCCGCCGCGTACGTGATCCCGATTGAGATCGTTCCTCGCGGCTGACGGGACCAAAGCCTCCTGTCACTCCGGCTCTTCGCGACGCAGTCTTGTCGGTGGGGAACCGGTGAGGAGGCCCGTCGTGTCGTTCGTTTTCCTGTGGCGCCGGATCTGCCCCGGCCGGAACCCGCTCGCCCGGATCACCGACCGGATCGAGGCGGCCATCCTCATCGGCGGTGTCCTGGCGGCGCTGCTCGGCGTCCCGCTGGCCGCCGCGGCCGGTTCGGAGGCCTACGCGACCATGATGGCGCGCTCGGACTTCGAGACCGCCACGCGTCATGCGACGAACGCTGTCCTGCTCGAAGACGCTCCGCCGGCGCGTGTCGGCGTCGACGGGACTCCGTCCGCCGAGACCGCTCGGGTGCGGGCTCGCTGGGAGCTGTCGGACGGGACCTTGCAGGATGGCCTCGCGACCGCCGATCTCGGCGCTTCGGCGGGTGACGGGGTGACGGTGTGGCTCGACGAGTCCGACGCCGTCGTCGCTCCGCCGGTGATGCCGCTGGACGCGGCGAGTACCGGGATCGGCGTCGGGGTGGGGGTATGGCTGGTCGGCGTGACGCTGCTGGCTTCGGGATACCTGTTCGCGCTGCGCCTGCTTGACCGGGCGCGGCGGGCGGCCTGGGATCGGGAGTGGGAGCGGCTCGGGCAGGACTGGACGCCTTCCTGAGCGTGTCGCTTGTCGGGTCCGGAGGGCTGAAGGCTCCGGCCTTGGTGGTCTCAAGTACATGAAGGGGTCCTTCACGGAGCTAGGCGCAAGGATGGGGGCCTTCATGTACTTGGGTGGGTTGTGAAGGCCTCCTTGCCTACTTTGAGGGTAGGAAAGTAGGCCTTCACGGACAGCCCGGGTCGCATCTAGAGGACTAAATGCGTTCTCGGCGTGGTCCCGGGGCAAGTCCGTGAAGGGGGCCTTCACGGACCCTGGGTCCCTCAAGGAGTCCTTCACGGACCGCCGAATCGCCTCAGGAACCTCAGCCGCCTCATGTGTCACATCAGGCGCGCGTGAAGGGCCTTCGCGATGGCCCAAGTACATGAAGGGGTCCTTCACGGAGCTAGGCGCAAGGAAGGGGGCCTTCATGTACTTGGGTGGGTGGCCTCGCATTCAGAGGACTAAATGCGTCCGCCTTGGGGGCGGCGAAGCGCTGACCTGCGGGTTCGAGGGAAAGTGATAGCAAAGGTCCCTTGCTCCCGCCGCCTCGGGTTGAGCCTGTACCTACTAGTATGTACAGTTTGGGTGTGGACAAGAGGGAACAGCTCATCGAGAGCGCTCGCGAGCTCCTGTGGGAGCGCGGGTACGTCGGCACCAGCCCGAAGGCGATCCAGGAGCGCTCCGGCGCCGGTCAGGGCAGCATGTACCACCACTTCCAAGGCAAGTCCGGACTCGCGCTCGCCGCTATCGGCCGCAACGCCGACGAGCTGCGCGCCAGGGCGGAGGCCGAGTTCTCCGGGCCCGGCACGGTCGTCGAGCGGGTCACCGCCTACCTGCGCCGCGAGCGCGACGCGCTCAAGGGCTGTCCGGTCGGCAAGCTCACCCAGGACCCCGACGTGATGGCCGACGCGGACCTGCGAAAGCCGGTCGAGGACGCCTTCGGCTGGGTCACCGGCCGTCTCGCCGAACTGCTCGAAGAGGGCCGCGCGGCCGGTGAACTCGACGCCTCGCTCGATCCGCTCGCCACGGCGATCGCGCTGGTGGCGGTGCTGCAGGGCGGTTACGTCCTCGCCCGCGCCGCCGGGTCACCGGACGTTTTCGCGAAAGCCGTCGACGGCGCCCTCGGCCTGCTCACCACCAAGGAGAACTGACATGCCCTTCGTCCGCATCGACACCGTGGGGACCGACAAGCTCGAAGCCCTCGGCAACGCCGTCCACGACGCGATGGTCGAAACGCTCGGCATCCCGGCCGACGACCGCTTCCAGGTCCTCAACGGCCAAAGCACCCTGAAGTACGAGGAATACCTGGGGATCCATCGGGACGAAGGGATGGTCTTCGTCGCGATCACCATGCGGCCCGGGCGCACCGACGAGCAGAAGAAGTCGCTGTACCGCCGGATCGCGGAACTCGCCGGGGAGTACGCGGGGACCGAGCCGCGGAACGTGTTCGTCACGGTCTCCGAAACGGATCTGGTCAACTGGTCGTTCGGGAACGGCGAAGCGCAGTACGCCTGATCAGGCGGGAACGGGAGCGAAGGTGTGCTGCTCCAGCAGCCACCACGTGTCGCGGCCGAAAGACCACGTCAGCAGCCCCAGCGCGCCCAGCGTGACCACGAAACCGGCCCAGAGCGGCAGCACCGTCGAAGCCACCACGACCAGCACGATGCCCTGCACCGCCGCGACCGTCTTGCGCGCCATGCTCGGCGGCAGCGGGGCGTTCAGCCACGGCCACAGCCTGCTCGCGGCGACGAAGACGTAGCGCATCGCGCCGATCGTGAGCACCCACGGGCCCAGCGACTGCGCGACGACCACGCTCAGGATCAGGATCAGATACGCGTCGACCTCCATGTCGAAGCGCGCGCCGAGCGGCGAGGCCGTCCCGGTGCGGCGCGCGACCTGGCCGTCGACGGCGTCCAGGGCGAGGGCGACCGACGCGATGACGACCATCGTGACGATCTCCCGGCCCGCGGTGTCGACGACGAGGGCGGTCACGCAGCCGACCAGCCCGGAGCGGGCGAGCGTGACGGCGTCGGCCGGACCCAGGGAGCGCGCGGTGCTCCGGTGCAGGCCATAGGTCAGGAATCCGCCGACGGCGATGCCGTAGGCCGCGCCGGCGAGCCAGCCCAGCGGGCCCAGTCCGGCGACGGCGTCCAGCGTCCCCAGCAACGCCAGCTGGACGAGGACCCTCAGGAAAATACCGGGGTTGATCACGAGGCCTCCTCGTTATGGTGACGGCGACCCCGTCTCCGGGGTCCGGCATGAGAGGACACGATGGAACGCGCCTTCTGGTTCAGTGGTTCCGGTGACGGCGAGCTCAGGCCGGTCACGCTCCCTCCGGTCGGCGACGGCGAGGTGCTGGTCCGCACGCTGTGCAGCGGCGTGAGCCGGGGCACCGAGACGCTCGTGTTCCGCGGCGAGGTCCCGGCCAGTCAACGAACGGCCATGCGCGCGCCGTTCCAGGAGGGCGACTTCCCAGGGCCCGTGAAGTACGGCTACCTCAACGTCGGTGTGGTCGAACGGGGCCCCGAAAATCTCGTCGGGCAAGTCGTTTTCTGCCTCTATCCACATCAGACGCGTTACGTCGTCCCGGCGTCGGCCGTCACGCCGGTGCCGCACGGCGTGCCGCCGGAGCGCGCGATCCTCGCCGGGACCATCGAGACCGCGGTCAACGCCGTCTGGGACGCGGCGCCGAAACTCGGCGACCGGATCGCCGTCGTCGGCGCCGGGATGGTGGGCAGCAGCGTCGCGAAGCTGCTGTCCGGCTTCCCGGCGACCAGGGTGCAGCTGATCGACGTCGACCCGGAGCGCGCGAAGGTCGCCGAAGCGCTCGGTGTCGACTTCTCGGCACCGGAGGACGCGCTGGGCGACTGTGACCTCGTCGTGCACGCCAGCGCGAGCGAAGCGGGGCTCGCGCGTTCCCTGGAACTGCTGGCGCCGGAGGGCGAGGTCATCGAGCTGAGCTGGTACGGCGACCGCCGGATCAGCGTCCCGCTCGGCGAGAACTTCCACTCACGACGGCTGACGATCCGATGCAGCCAGGTCGGCATGGTCTCACCCGCTCGCCGCATGAACCGAAGTTATCGCGACCGCTTGGCTCTCTCTTTGCAAATTTTGTCGGACCCCGTCTTTAGTGTGCTGGTCAACGGGGAATGCCGGTTCCATGAACTACCGGACGTCCTTCCGCGTCTGGCCGCGAATGAACCAGGAACGCTCTGCCTCCGTGTCACCTATCAGAGGGAGAACACGCGCTAAGGGCACTACCCGGGAGGTCCGTTGTTCAGCATCACCGTCCGCGACCACGTCATGGTGGCCCACAGCTTCCGCGGCGAGGTCTTCGGACCCGCGCAGAACCTGCACGGCGCGACCTTCGTGGTGGACGCGACTTTCCGCCGGTCCGAACTGGACGCGGACAACATCGTCGTCGACTTCGGCAAAGCGACCGAAGAGCTCAAGGCGGTACTCGCCGACCTGAACTACCGCAACCTCGACGACGTGGCGGAGTTCGCCGGGATCAACACCTCGACCGAGTTTCTCGCCAAGGTCATCGCCGACAGGCTCGCCGGCCGCGTCCACGCGGGAGCGCTCGGCGAAGGCGCGCGCGGACTCGAAGGGATCACCGTCTCGCTGCACGAATCCCACGTCGCGTGGGCGAGTTACGAGCGTGCGTTGTGAACGGCCTCCACGTCGTCCTGCCGAACGACATCGACGACTCGAGCGCGCCCAGCGGCGGCAACGTCTACGACAGAAGGCTTTGTGACGGCCTCGCCGCGGCGGGAGTGGAGGTCCACGAGATCGCCGTGCCCGGGAACTGGCCACGGCCGGACACCGAGGCGCGCAAGGCGCTGGCGCGCGAACTCGCCGACCTGCCCGCCGGTGCGGCGGTCCTGCTCGACGGACTGGTCGCCTGCGGGGTGCCCGAAGTGATCGTGCCGGCGGCGCGGCGGCTGTCGATCGCGGTGCTGGTGCATCTGCCGCTGGCCGACGAAACAGGACTTTCGCCTTCGCTCGCCACCGAACTCGACAGGTTGGAGCGGGAAACGCTCGGCGCTGTCGAGGCCGTGGTCGCGACCAGCGACTGGGCGGCGCGGCGGCTGATCGAGCATCACGACCTCGCCCCGCATCGCGTGCACGCCGTCCCGCCCGGGGTCGACAAGGCCGAAGTCGCCTCCGGGAGCCTGGACGGGACACACCTCGTGTGTGTCGCCAACGTGACTCCGCGCAAAGGCCAAGGCCTGCTCGCGGACGCGCTGAAGTCGCTCAGGGACCTCCCGTGGAGCTGCGAATGCGTCGGCGCCATCCGCCGCGAAACCCGCTACGTCGAACGCCTGCGGCGGCACACCCTCGGCGACCGATTCACCCTCACCGGCCCTCGGTCCGGCGAAGCGCTCGAAGCGACGTACGCGGCCGCGGACCTTCTCGTGCTGCCTTCGCGCGCGGAGACCTACGGCATGGTCGTCACCGAAGCGCTCGCGCGCGGCATCCCCGTGCTGGCGACCGCTGTCGACGCCTTGCCGGACACCCTCGGACGGTCGCCCGACGGCAGTGTCCCCGGGATGCTCGTCCCGGGTGAGGACGTCAGCGCGCTGGCGAAGGCTCTTCGCCGCTGGCTCACCGAACCTGAACTCCGAGAACAGCTTCGCGCTTCCGCTCGCCTTCGCCGCGAGACGCTGACCGGCTGGGAAGAAACGGCCCGGGGTGTCGCCGCCGTGCTGCTGAGCGAAAGGACGGCGGCATGACCAAGTACGCCCCGAGCTGGCTTCAACTGCGGGAAGACGCCGACGCGGCCGCCCGCGCGACCGAGTTGATCGAGCCGGTGCGGGCGTTCCTGCGCGGGCAGGACGAGGTCGTCGTCCGGGACCTCGGCTGCGGGACCGGTTCGCTCGGCCGCTGGCTGGCCCGGCGGCTGCCCGGCAGGCAGCGCTGGATCCTGCACGACCGCGACCCAGACCTGCTCACCCACGCGCTGGCCCGCACCAGCCGTCCGGGGCAGGCGTTGGACGGGAGCGAGGTCACCGTCGTCACCGAAGAGCGTGACATCACCGAATTGGGCGCCGACGACCTCACCGGGACCTCGCTCGTGGCGGCGTCGGCGTTGCTCGATCTGCTCACCGCCGAGGAGATGTCGCGCCTGGCCGAGGCCTGCGTCGAGGCGGGGTGCGCGGTCCTGTTCACGTTGAGCGTCTCGGGCCGGGTGGTGTTGTCGCCCAAGGACAAGTTCGACATCGAGATCTCCGACGCCTTCAACGCGCACCAGCGTCGCGTGACCAACGGCCGGTGGCTGCTCGGCCCGGACGCGGTGGACGTCGCGTTCGGCGTCTTCGAACGGCTCGGTGCCACCGTGCGGCGCGCGCCGAGCCCGTGGCGGCTCGGGGCGGATCAGGCCGCGCTCACCGCGGAATGGCTCAACGGCTGGGTCGCCGCCGCTTGCGAGCAGCGGCCGGAGCTTTCGCAGGACGGCGACGCCTACCTCCAGTGGCGGCTCGCGCAGTGCGCGGCCGGTGAACTGAACGCGACGATCCAGCACGAAGACCTCCTGGTGGTGCCGTCGTGAAGCGACTTTGGCCCTGGCTGAGGGTCCTCGGCGCGCTCGCGATCCTCGGGGTGCTCGTCTGGCAGCTGGGCACGCGTGCGTTCCTCGACGGACTCCGTGAGGTCGACGCGGGCGGTGTCGCCGCCGCGCTCGCGATCGGTTTCGCCACCACGGTTTTCAGCGCCTGGCGCTGGTGCCTGGTCGCGCGGCGGCTCAGCCTGAAGTTGTCGTTGCCGACGGCCGTCGGCGAGTACTACCGCGCGCTGTTCCTCAACGGGGTCCTGCCCGCGGGGGTGCTCGGCGACGTCGACCGCGCCGTGCAGCACGGCCGCGGCGCCGGTGACGTCCTGCGCGGCGTCCGCGCGGTGGTGCTGGAGCGGACGGCCGGGCAGGTCGTGGTGATCGGCGCGTCGGTCGCCGTCGTGCTCGGTACGCCGTCCGTGGTGCCGCCGCCGATCGACGGGGTCGTCATGGTCGCCGGGATCGTGGTCGTCGTGCTCGCTTTCGCGGCCGTCGTCACCGGGATGACGGCGGGGAAACACTGGATCCACAGTGGATCGAAGTGGCGCCGCGGATTCGCCGTCACCCTCGCCGACGTCCGGCTCGGCCTGCTGACCAAGGAGACCTGGCCCGGCGTGAGCCTGCTTTCCGTGGCCACCCTGGCCGGTCATCTCGCGTTGTTCGTCGTCGCCGCGCGGGCGGCCGGGGTCACCGCGCCGGTCGGCGAGCTGCTGCCGCTGATGATCCTCGCGCTGCTCGCGATGGGCCTGCCGCTGAACATCGGCGGCTGGGGCCCGCGCGAAGGCGTCTGCGCGCTGCTGTTCGGCGCGGCCGGGCTCGGTTCGGCGCAAGGCGTCACCGTGGCCGTCGTCTACGGCGTGCTCGCGCTCGTCTCCAGCCTTCCCGGTGCCGGCGTGCTGCTCGCCGGCTCCTTCAAGACCCGCACACCGGCCGCACCGCGCTTCGCGGCGAGGACACCCGTCGAGACAGGAGACACGCGATGACCGTCGAGAGAGTGGTGGAGACCAGGCTGCCGACCCGATATGGCGTTTTCCGCGCGTACGGATACCTGGACGCCGACGGCACCGAGCAGATGGCGTTGGTACACGGCGAAATCGCCGGTTTCGGCACGCTGGCGCGAGTCCATTCGGAATGCCTGACCGGCGACGTCTTCAGTTCGATGCACTGTGAATGCGGGGATCAGCTGGCCGCCGCGCTCATGGCGATCGTCAAAGAAGGCGCCGGAGTCCTCGTATACGCCCAAGGCCACGAGGGACGCGGGATCGGCCTGCTCGCGAAGCTGAAGGCGATGCGGTTGCAGGACGAAGGGCTCGACACCGTCGAGGCGAACATCGCGCTCGGGCTGCCGGTGGACGCGCGTGACTACCGCGCGGCCGCGGCGATCCTGACCGACCTCGGGGTGCGTTCGGTGCGGCTGCTGTCCAACAACCCGGCGAAGGTCGACCAGCTGACGCTGCACGGCGTGCGGATCAGCGAGCGGGTGCCGCTGCTGGTGGCGCCGAACGACGAGAACCTGCGGTACCTGCGGACGAAACAGGAACGGATGCACCACTTCCTGCCGCATCTGGACCTGGTCGACTCAGGAGAGCGCGGCCAGGTGGGCGCGGCGGGGGGCTGAAGGGGCCCTTCGCCGCATGCCATGCGACGAAAGCACCCTTCGCCACATGATATGCGGGGAAAGTCCCCTTCAGCCCAGCGCGGCCAGAGTCTCCCCGAAGCTCTCCACCAGTGACTCCAGCACCAGCCGTCCCTTTTCCGCCGTCGCCAGCGAAGGCCGCCCCACCACACCGGACTCCGAATACGGCCGAAGTCCGACGGTGAGCAGGTGCCGCCTGTCGTCGGCCAGGTGGTCCGCCTTCTCGAAACCGGGCCGGATCAGCGAAGGATGGGCGTGCAGCAAAAGGGAAGTCTCCAGTTCCCCGGCGTGCATGTCGCTGTCCAGCGACGTTTCGAGCCCGGCCGCGTCGTGCGCGGCTTGCCAGCCTTCGACACCGGGGAACAGCGCCATCGGTGACGTCGACTCCTGGACCACATTGGACAGGACGTAGTTGCCGCCGTGCGCGTTCACCAGCACCAGCTTCGGCACGCCGGACCGGCGCAGCGAGGCGGCGACGTCGTTCACCACGGCGTACAGGGTCGCGGCCGAGATACTGACCGTGCCCGCCCAGTCCGCGTGTTCGTGCGAGCAGCCGATCGTGATCGGCGGGAGCCGGAGCACCGGATACGCCGAGGCGACGGCGTCGGCGATGGTCGTCGCGATCACCGCGTCGGTGGCGAGCGGGAGATGCGCGCCGTGCTGTTCGAAACTGCCGACGGGCAGCACCGCGACGTCGGCGCCCCGGGCGCGCTCGTCGGCCGTCGTGGCCGTCGGGAACAGGTTCACCCGGCTACGGTACCCACATGACCGACCACGCCGCATTGTTGTCCGTCGCCCGCGAGGCCGTCGCCAAGGCCACCGGGATCATCCGCTCGATGACGTCGTTTTCCGTTGCCGCCAAAGGTGATCGCGACATGGTGACCGACGTCGACCTCGCCGTCGAGGACGCCGTCCGCGAGTTCCTGGCGCGCGAGACCCCGGAGATCGGCATCCTCGGGGAGGAACGCGGGCACGAGGGCGACGAGAACCTGTGGTGGGCGCTCGACCCGGTCGACGGAACGGCGAACTTCGCGCGCGGCATCCCGCTGTGCGGTGTTTCGCTCGGTCTCGTCGACGGGCTGAAGAGCACGGTCGCGGCGATCTCCCTGCCCTTCCTCGACGTCACGTACACGGCTGCCGAGGGCCAGGGCGCGTACGCGGGCGAAGAGCGTCTCGAAGCTTCGAAAGCGACGAAACTGTCCGACGCGATCGTGAGCATCGGCGACTTCGCGGTCGGCGAGGGCGCGGAGGTCAAGAACCGGGTCCGGATGGCGTTGCTGGCCGAACTCGGCGGCCGCGTGCAGCGGGTCCGGTTCCTCGGCTCCGCGGCGATCGACCTGGCCTGGGTCGCGCACGGCAAACTCGACGCGAGCGTCATCCTCGCCAACAAACCGTGGGACACGATGGCGGGAGTCCTCCTCGTGCGCGAGGCCGGGGGAGTGGTCGTCGACAGCGACGGCGGCGATCACACGGTGCGTTCGGCGGCCACCATCGCGGTCGGCGCCGGGCTGCGGGACGAGATCGTGGCGGCGATCGCGCGCGTCGGCGGGTGAAAAGTTTGTCACCTCCGGTGTGAACCGGCCGGGCGCCGTATCCGTGTTCCCTGGTAAGGCGCCCGCATCTGGAGGTAACCGTGTTCACCTCGAATGTCCGCGTGACCGAACCGGTCGTCTTCGTCCTGCCGGGGGAGGCCGGGGACACCAGCGGTGAGTACGACCGCCGCATGTGCCAGAACCTCCCGGCCACCGGCCTCCCGTTGCTCGAACTGCCGATCGCCGGCGACTGGCCGATGCCAGGGGCCTTGTCCCGGTCGAGATTGGCCCGATCGCTGGCCGCGCTGCCCGACGACACCGTGGTCCTGATCGACGGCACGGTCGCCTGCGGGGTCCCGGAGATCGTGGTCCCGCACGCCCGGCGGCTGCGGCTGGCCGTCCTGGTCCACCAGCCGCTCGCCGACGACCCCGCGCTCGACCCGGCGCAGGCCGCCGAACTCGACGCGTGCGAGCGGGAGACCCTGCGACTCGCGGGAATGATCGTCGCCACCGGGCCGTGGCTCGCGCGGCAGCTGATCGACCGGCACGACCTCGACCCCACCCGCGTCTACGTCGCCACACCCGGCACCGACGCGGCCCCGCTCGCGGCAGGCGCGGACGGCGTCTCCCGGCTGCTGTGTCTCGCGCCGATGACCGCGCGCCACGGGCAGGACGTGCTCATCCGGGCGCTTTCGACGGTCGACGAACTGGCGTTCAAATGCGTGTTCGCCGGGGCGACGCACCACGATCCCGCGTACGTCGACGAATTGCGCTGGACGGTCGAACGGCTCGGGCTCGGCTCCCGGATCAGCCTCATCCGGCCGCCGGAAGACCTCGATCTGGTCTACGACGGCGCGGACCTGCTCGTCCTGCCCGCTCGCGGCGGCACGTCCGGGCTGGTCGTCGCCGAGGCACTGGCGCGCGGGATCCCCGTGGTGGTCACCGATACCGCCGGCGCGCACGACGCGCTCGGCACGGCGCCCGGCGGCGGGGTTCCCGGCATGCTGGTGCCGCCGAACAACCCGTCGGCGCTCGCGACGGCGTTGCTGCGCTGGTCGCTCGACGCCGAACTCCGTCACTCACTGCGCACGGCGGCGCTCGCGCGGAGCAGTGCCCTCGAGGAATGGGACGTGGCGGCGGGCAGGCTCACCGACGTCCTCTCCCGGTTGCAGTCCGCGCCGCGTCAGATGGCTTGATCATCGCCCGTAAGCAGCTATCGGGGCGATCTTCGGCTCGGTTGACTTGGCGGCATGCGAATCGTCGATCTTGCGTCCCGACCCGATCTGCTGGATCCCGCGCTGAACCTCGGCGACGTCGGCGGTGAGTTCATCTACGCCGGGTTCAGCGGGAAGATCATCACCCCGGAGCGGTTGCTGCGGCACTGGTCCCGGTATTTCCTGATCGCGCTGGACGACGACGGTGCGCCGATCGCGCGGGCGCTGTCGGTCCCGCTGACCTACCCCGCCGAAGACCGGCACGAACTGCCCGCCCACGGCTGGGACGAGGCGATCCAATGGGCCGCGCAGGACCTCATGGACGGCCGCGCGCCGGACACCCTGTGCGCGCTGGAAGTCGTTGTGGCTCCGCGGATGCGGGGGACAGGGTTGTCGACGCCGATGCTCAAGGCGCTCAAGGCCCGGGCTGCCGAAACGGGGCTGAAGCGGCTGATCGTCTCGGTGCGCCCGATCGGCAAGGAGGACGAGCCGGACGTCTCCATGGAGTCCTACGCCGTGCGGCGCCGCGAAGACGGGCTGTTCGCCGACCGCTGGCTGCGCACCCACGAACGGCTCGGCGCGCGGATGATCAAGATCTGCCCGTTCGCCGTGACCATTTCGGGCTCGATCGCGGACTGGAAGGAGTGGAGCGGGGTCGACCTCGTCGACGGCGACAACGTGATCCCCGGCGGGATCGCGCCGGTGCACGCGAACGTGGAGCGGGACTGCGGGGTCTACGTGGAGGCGAACGTGTGGATGGAACACCCGTTCTGAGCGGGATCGCGCAGAGCCACTGACCCGGCCGCCGGGGCATTCCTCGCGATTTCCGGCGGGATCGTCGCAAGGTAGGCACTGCCGCCCGGCCGTGCCGCACAGTGGACGCCATGGACATCTCGCGAGTCGGCTTCGCCGGGCTGGGCAGTATGGGTGAGCCGATGGCACTGAACCTGGCGCGTGCCGGGATCCCGTTGCTCGTGTGGAATCGCACCCCGGGTAAAGCGGACTGGGTGGCCGAGGCTGTCGAAGACGTGGCCGACCTCTTCGCACGGTGCGAAGTCGTGATCCTGATGCTCAAGGACGCGGCCGCCGTCGACGCCGTCCTCGGCCGCGGCGGTCCCGCGTTCGCCGGGCGGGTGGAAGGCCGCACGATCGTCCACATGGGAACGACGGCGCCGGATCATTCCCGCGCGCTGGAGACCGAGCTCCTCGCGGCCGGGGCCAAGTACGTGGAGGCGCCGGTCTCCGGTTCGCGGGTCCCCGCGGAGGCGGGGGAACTGGTCGCCATGCTCGCCGGTGACCCCGGCACGATCGACGAGGTCCGGAAGCTGTTCGAGCCGCTGTGCCGGGAAACCGTGGACTGCGGGCCGGTGCCCAACGGGCTCCTGATGAAGCTCGCGGTCAACGTGCACCTGACCGGGGTCGTGACGAGCCTGGCCGAGACCGTGCACTTCGCCCGCGGCCACGGGCTCGACCTCGGCCTCCTCGCCGGGGTGCTCGGTGCGGGACAGCTGGCCAGCCCGATCCTGCGGGTCAAGGCTCTGAAGCTGGCCGAGGAGGATTTCGCGCCGCAGGCGTCGATCGCGAACGTCCTGGCCAACGTCGAGCTGATCGCGGCCGCGGCGGACGAAGCCGGACTCACCTTGCCGCTGCTTCAGGCGGCCCACGCCCTCTACGCCGAGACCGAGCAGCTCGGTCTCGGCGCGGAGGACATGGTCGCCGTCGTCAAAGCCCTCGAAGCCCGCGCGGAACTCGCGTGATCAGAGCCGTGACTCGCGTGTCTGAACCCGTGACTCGCGTGATTGGAGCCGTGACTCGCGCCCCGCCACTCACGAGGCCGCTAGCGCAGGGCGGCGGCGATCCGGCCGGCGGCCGCGAAAGACTCTTCCTCCGGCTCCCCGAGCAAGGGGAGCAGGATGACGGATTCGTTCCCGGCCGCGTACAGCGCGCGGATCTGCTCGACGCAGCGGTCGAGCGGGCCGCTGATGCTCAGCCTGTCGATCCACTCCGGTCGCAGGCGCCGTGCCAGCTCGGCCCGGTCGTCACCCGCGGCGGCGACCTCGGCCAGCAGTTCGGCACCGAAGTCCAGTGGCTCCAGCGCCGGGCCCGAGTTCGGTCCGATCGCGGACGCGACGTCGGACCGGGCGCGCTCGCGGGCCCGCTCGGGATCGTCGTCGAGGGCCAGCCAGTTGTAGGTGGCGATCGAGTGGGCCTCGACGCCGATGAGGTCCCGTGTCGCGCGGACGTACTCGGGCGTCGCCGGTTCCGCCAGCAGCGTCCCGTCGGCCACCCGGCCCGCCGCCGCGAGGGACTTCGGCCCGCGGACCCCGGCGATGAGCTTCGGCGGTACCGCGGGCGGGAACTCCAGTTCGACCTCGTCGAGCCGGACGTGCTTGCCCTCGAAGGAAACCCGCTCACCCGCCAGCAGCCGCCGGATGACCGTCAGTGTCTCCTCGAACGCGGCCAGCGCCGAGCGCGGCCACGCGTCGATCTGCCGCATCCAGCTCGGCACGCCGTGCCCGAATCCGACGATCAGGCGCCCCGGGTGCAGTTCCGCCAGCGCCGCGATCTCCATCGCCGCGATGGCCGGGTTCCTGGCCACGGCGGGCATGATGCCGATGCCGAGAGTGATCTTTTCGGTCGCCGCCAGCACCGTCGCCGCTGTGGCGATCCCGCCCGCGTAGAAGCAGTCCTCGACGATCCAGACCTCGTCGAGGCCTTCCTGTTCCGCGCGGCGGGCCAGACCGGTCAGCCGCGCGGCCGGCAGTTCGCGCGGGATCCTGACCCCGAGTCGTGAAACCATGAAGTTCTCCGTTCCTTCAAACGCGCCGAAGCACGCGTAACAGGTATTCCTTGCGATCCAACGGGTTGTGATCGGTCCTCGATCGCGACGGCACCGGGCCCCGGACGGGCCGGTAGCCGTGGAAGACCGTCTCCATCGCTCCTTCCCCTCGCGTCGCCGACGGCAGGAGCCGGTGCACCTCATGGGTTTTCGCCGCCGGGATCTCGCCGTCGAGCTCCGCCGTTTCGCCTCTCGTGAACGTCGTGCGCGGGACGGCGCGAGCTTGCGTCAGCAGCGCGGTGACCGGGCCGAGCGTGTCGGCCGGAGCCTGCAGGGTGAACCGGTGCAGCGGCTCGTGCACGGTCGTCCCGGCCTCTCGCAACGCGGCCATCAGCACCAGCGGCGTCAGGTCGCGGAAGTCGCCCGCGGTGCTGGACATGCTCTTGTCGAAGGTGCCGTGGGCATGGCTTTGCCTGGCGTAGTAACCGGAATGCGTCATCGTCACCACGCAGTCGAGCACCTCCCAGCCGTGGACGCCCTCGCGCAGCGTCTCCTTCACCGTGTCCTCGACGGCTTTGACGAAGGAGTACGGCATCGAGCCGAGCTCGACCTCCAGCCGGAACGAGATCCCGCTCCCCGCCTCGCCCGGCTCGACACGCAGTCCCACCGTCGCCAGGAAGGGATTGGGTTCCTTGCCGATGAGTTCGGCGGCGGACCCGGTTCCGGCGACATGCTCGACGCAGATCGTGGTCGTCTCGCTGAACGTGACGTCGACGCCGTACTCGTCCGCGAGCGTCGCCTGAATGACCTCCTTCTGCACCTCGCCGTACAGCGAAAGCGACGTCTCTTGCCGGACCTCGTCGTGCCGCAGACCGATCAGCGGGTCCTGTTCGGTGAGCCAGGTGAGCGCCTGGTGCAGTGGCCCGCGATCGGCCGGACGTACGGGGGTGACGACGGTTTCCAGCGTCGGCGGCGAGAACAGCGCCCGCGGCGCGTGGTCGGGCCGGATCCCGAGCACGTCACCGATCCGGACGTCGAGCCCCGACAGCTTCGCGATCCGCCCGGCTCCGGCCGATCCCGACGGCACGGCCGAGCCGTTGTCGAAGACGCTGATCGCGGTGATCTTGCCTTCGCCGTCGCCGAGCGGGACCTTGTCGCGGACGGCGACGCTGCCGGAGAACAGTCGTACGTAGGCGATCTTCTCGCCGCCCGGTGCGCGTTCGACCTTGAACACGGTGCCGGAAAGCGGTCCGCCGACGTCGTTTTCCTTGGCGGGCAACAGGTTCTCGATACCCTCGCGGAGGGCGTCGATACCGGCGCCGGTGATCGCCGAGCCGAAGTAGACCGGATGCACGAGCCCCTCGGCCACTTTGGCGGCGAGCTCGGTGTGGAGGCGCAACGGCGTGAACCCGCCGGGGTCGGTGAGGTATCCGGTCAGGAAGTCCTCGTCGAGTGCCGACAGCACGTCGATCACCCGATCGGGTTCCATCGGGTCCATCGCGATGGCCGACGGCGTGAGTTTCCCGGCTATCTCCCGGAAAACGCGGCCCGGGTCGGCGCCTCGACGGTCCAGTTTGTTCACGAACAGCAGGGTCGGGATTCCCAGCCGTCGCAGCGTCCGCATCAGCACACGGGTCTGTGCCTGGACGCCTTCGACCGCCGACAGCACCAGGACGGCGCCGTCGAGCACGCCGAGCGCGCGCTCGACCTCGGCGATGAAATCGGGGTGGCCGGGGGTGTCGATCAGGTTCACGGTGACGTCGCCGACGGCGAACGACACCACGGCCGCCTTGATGGTGATCCCGCGGGCGCGTTCCAGCGCCAGCGAGTCGGTCTGCGTGCTGCCGTCGTCGACGCTGCCCAGCTCGCCGATGATCCCGGCGGTGTGCAACAGCCGCTCGGTCAGGCTCGTCTTCCCGGCGTCAACATGCGCCAGAATCCCCAGATTGAGGGTCTTCACGAGGTGTCTTGTCCTTGAGGTAGGCGGAAATTACCCATGGGAAGGACGCAGACACCGGCAAGACGATCATCTCCTAGGTCCAGTCGACTACAGCACTCTCGCGTCGGTGCCGCAACCGAATTACCCCCGAACGCAATTCGTCCTCTGGATGCGGTAGTTGCGTGTGCAAGAACCGCATCCAGAGGACGAAATGCGAAAGGGGTCGGTCAGGCCAGGTATTCAGCCGCGGCGCGGAGGCTGACGTAGGACCCGCTGAACGTGTCGATCCGCGGGCCTTCGGTGGCGGGGCCGGGGGCGCCGGTCTCGACCCGGATGTAGTCCGCGCCCGACTCCCGCAGCCAGCTCAGGAACTCGCGGACCTCGGGGTGCCGATGCGCCTCACGCGTCACGACGACGAGGTCGCGCGCGCCCTGGGCGGCTTCGATCGCGGTCGCGATCCCGTCCGCGCCGACCTTGACCGCGCGGGTGCCGGGCACGAGCCCGGTCAGATGCGAGCCGAGCCCCCACGGCATCGGACCGGCCGCGATGATCGGCTCGGTCTCGATGTCGATCACCAGCGGCGGGCCGTCCAGCTTCGGCGTGCCCTGGATCCGCAGGGCCTTGCGCGCCGCCTCCAGACCGAGCCGGTGATCCACCGGCGAGATCGTCGACGGCACCGGCGGAGTGCCCAGCGCGGCGACCCGTTCGGACGCCTCCACCAGCCGCTCCAGCGGCAGTTCGCCGGACTCGACCGCGGCGGCGATGACCGCCGCGATCCGGTTCAGCTCGTCCTCTTCGAACGACACGCCGCCCAGGCACAGCGCGTCGGCGCCGGCGACCAGCGCCCGCACCGAGGCCCGGCCGACGCCCTCGGTCTTGCCGAGTTCGCCCGCGACGGCGCCCATGTCGAGCGCGTCGGTGATCACCGCGCCGGTGAAGCCGAGTTCACCGCGCAGGACGTCGGTGAGCGCCTTCGGGTTGAGCGTGGCGGGCAGATCGCCCCACGCGGGCACCACGAGGTGCCCGGTCATCACCGCGCGGACGCCCGCCGCGATCGCCGCCTTGAACGGGACGAGTTCGATCTCGTGCAGCTCCGCCTCGGTCCGGGGCAGCACCGGCAGCGCGTGGTGCGAATCGTCGGTCGCCGCCCCGTGCCCGGGGAAGTGCTTGGCCGACGCGGCCACGCCGTACTTCTGCATCCCGGTGATGTACGCCGCGACATGCGGCGACGCCTTCACCGGATCCGACCCGAACGCCCGGACCCCGATGGAGGGATCCTCCGCCGCCAGGGTCAGGTCCGCGCACGGGGCGAAGTTGATCGTCACCCCGCAGGCGGCCAGCCGTTCGCCGAGTGCCGCGGCGACCGAGGCCGTCAGCTCGACGTCGTCCGCCGCGCCGAGTGCGAGTGGCCCCGGGATGAACGAGCCGGTGGCGACGTCGAGCCGGGTGACGTCACCGCCCTCTTCGTCGATGCCGATGAGCACGCCGGGCCGTTCCGCCCGCAGCTGCGCGCTGAGCGCGGCCACCTGCTCGTCGTCGACCACGTTGCGGCCGAACAGGATCACGCCGCCGAGGCCGTCGGCCACCTTGCGGCGCAGCCAATCCGGAGCGGTGGTGCCGTCGAAGCCCGATACGAGAACGGATGCGGCGAGCTTTTCCGGTGAAGACAAGGATTACCCCTTCACTGCGCCTGCGGTCAGGTTGGACACGAGCTTGCGCTGAACGATGATGAAGAACACCAGCGCGGGCACGGCGTAGATGACCGACGCCGCCATGATCCCGCCCCAGTCCACGGAGAACGCCGTGCGGAACGAGGAAAGCCACACCGGCAGGGTCTGCCTGTTCTGGTCGCGCATGAACACGAACGCGAACAGGAACTCGTTCCACGCGGTGATGAAGCTGAACACCGAGGTGGTCACCAGGCCCGGCGCGAGCAGCGGCAGCGTCACCCGGCGGAAGGCACCCGCCCGGCTGCAGCCGTCGATCATCGCGGCCTCTTCGAGGTCGTACGGGATGCCGTTGACGAAGCCGTAGAGCATCCAGCACGTGAAGGGCAGCGTCGCCGCGAAGTACACCAGCAGCAGCGAAGGCAGCTGGTTGAGCAGCCCGGCGTCGCGCATGAGCAGGTACATCGGGATCAGCAGCGCCTCGAACGGCGCGAGCTGGGCGACCAGCACCAGCATCAGGAAGCCCTTGCGCCCGCGAAACCGCATCCGGGACAGGGGGACCGCCGCCAGCACACCCGCGACGAGCGAACACAGCACCGCGCCGAGCGTGACGATCAGGCTGTTCATGAGGTACGTGGTGAACCCGGGCTTCGTCAGCGCCGTGACGAAGTTGTCGAGCGTCGCCGCGGACGGGATCAGGTCGTAGTCCGGGGACAGGACCTGGCCCGGCGTCTTCAGCGAGGACGTGACCATCCAGTACGTCGGGAAGACGAACAGGAGAGCCACGATCACGCCGAACGCGCCGAGGCCGATCCGCTGGGTCAGGGACTTCTTCATGACAGGTCGGCCTCCTTCGAGCGCACCAGCAGCTGGACGTACCGGGCGGTGAGCAGGATCAGCACGAGCATCATCAGCAGGGCGGCGGTCGCCGCCAGGCCGAAGTGGTTGCCCGCGAGGCCCTTGAGGTACATGTAGACCGGCAGTGTCGTGCTGGCGCCGTCCGGCCCGCCCTGGCGGATCGCCCACACCTGGGCGAACAACTTGAAGTCCCACAGCACCGACAGGAACGTCACCATGGTCAGGATCGGCCGGATCGCCGGCCAGCTGACCGCCCAGAACGCCTGCCAGGCGTTCGCGCCGTCGATGCCCGCGGCCTCGTACTGCTCCTTCGGGACGCCGAGGAGCCCGGCGTAGAGCGTGAACGCCACGAACGGCACGGCCTGCCAGACGACCAGCAGGCCGATCACGGTCAGCGTGCTCGGGCCGGTGGCGAACCAGGAGTGTCCGATGAAGCTCTCGAAACCGAGCTTCGCGAGCGTCTTGTTCAGGATCCCGTACTGCTGGTCGAAGATCCACTGGAAGACCGTGGTCGTCGCGAGCACCGGGGTCGCCCACGCGAGGATCAGCGCGACCTGCAGGACCACCCGGACCACCGGGTTCAGGTGCCGCATCAGGAGCGCCATGAACAGCGCGAGCAGCAGGGTGGTGATCACGACCGCGGCGGTGAACACCAGCGTGCGGACCGTGATCTCCCAGAATTCGGAGTCGGACAGGATCTCGGAGAAGTTCTGGAACCCGACCCACACCATCTCCCCGGAGACCAGCTCACGCAGGTCGAGCTTCCGGAGACTGATCCCGATCAGCTGCATCGTCGGCCAGCCCAGCAGGACCAGGATCGCGACCAGCGCGGGAAGGATCAACAGGTACGGCGCCGTCCGCTCGCCGATGCGGAGGCGCCGATTGGACTTCGGGGGTTTGATGCGCGGCGATGCCGGCGGGGTGGCCCCCGCCGGCATCGTCACATCTTTGGTCGTGGTCATCCGCCGATGAGCTTGTCGAGCGCTGCGTTGGCGTCGGCGGTCGCCTGGTCGAGCGTCTTCGTTCCGGTCAGGTAAGCGGTCAGCATGTCCTTGATCGGGTTCTGACCGGACTCGACGTCACCCCACTTGGGGCTGGTCGGGACGGCACGGCCGTTCTTGGAAGCCTCGGCCATGACCTTGGTGAGCGGGTTCGCGTCGAGCGCGGACACGTCGGTCGAGGTACCGGGTACGTAACCGGCCTTGGCCAGCTCGGTCTGGTACTTCGGGGTGGAGAACAGCTTGACGTAGTCCTTGGCCGCGGCCGCGTTCTTGCTGTTGGCCGGGATGACCAGGTTCGAGCCGCCGAGGAAGACCGGGGCCGACTTGTCGGCGGACTTGCCCGGGATCGGGAACGCGCCCGACTTCTCCTTGATCGACGGGTCGGTCTTCGCGGCGGTGTCGGCCTCACCCGGGACGCCGATCATCATCGCGACCTTGCCCGCGCCGTAGATGCCGGCCTGCTGCGGGGTGGCCTCGTCGGCGTCCTTCGGGGCCTTGGTGCCCGAGGCGTCGGTGAGCTGCTTGTAGAACTCGAGCCCGGCCTTCGCCTGCGCGGAGTCCAGGGTCGCCTTGAAGGACTTCCCGTTGGCCTGCGCGATGTCGCCGCCCTCGTCCCAGATGAACGACAGCAGCTCGTACCAGTTCTGGCCCGGCTGGTAGAGGGCCTGGAACTCGGGGTCGCTGCCGAACTTGGCCTTGAGCTTGGTGATCGCGTCGAGCCACTCCGCGCGCGTCTTCGGCGTCGCGGTGATGCCGGCCTGCTCGAACATGTCCTTGCGGTAGATGACCTCACGGTTGGCCGCGTAGAACGGGACGCCGTAGGTCTTGCCGTCGTACTCGCCCGAAGCCTTGAGGCCCTGGAGCCACTGCGCGCCGTTGAAGTCACCCACGCTCGAGGTGAGGTCGGCGAGCACGCCCTGGTTCGCGAACGCGGGGGTCTGGGTGTTGCCCAGCTCGATCACGTCCGGCGGGTTGTCGCTGGCCAGCGCGGTGGTCAGCTTCTGCTGGATGCCGTTCCACTGCTGGATCTCGTACTTGACCTTGACGCCGGGGTGTGCGTCTTCGAATTCCTTGTGGAGCGAGTTCGTCAGCGATTCCGGGGCGGTCCCGGTCATGAGCCAGACCGTGAGCGAGCCGTTCGACGCCGGAGCGCTCGAATTCGTGCTGTCGCCACTACCGGAACCGGCGCAGCCCGCCGTCGCGAGGGTGATGGCGGCGGCGCCCGCAGCCATCTTGAGCCAGCGCTTCACTCGTGCCGTCCTTTCGATGCCCGGCCACTGTGCCGGGCTCCCACAAAATGGTGTAGACCAATGTCGGCAGCGTGGTACGTACCACTCCGACTGTCAAGCGGGTGGCCGGTTCGTTGTAAACGAGCCGCAATCTTTCACCTTGTGTGAGCGCATGATCACGCTGATGATCGGATTTCGAGCGTGTCGACAAGGGCTCGCGAGGCGCGCTGACATGCGGTTTTTCGTTGACTGTCCCGGTGGTCGGTGCATTCGGCCGGTCGCCGTTGCTCCGTTCAGTGGAACACCGGGCTCGCGTTCGCCTAGCGGTAGTCCTCGTCGTCTTCGGGAGGCTCGATGCCGAAGAGCGCACGGGTCTGATCCTGGAGGAACCACGCCAGCGTCGCGGTGATGATCAGCAGGACCAGCGGGAGGACCGGGCCGCCGTCGGTGAGGATGAACAGCTCGGTGACGCTCGCGCCCACCATGATGCCCGCCAGCAGCAGCGCAGACGGCCCGCCGAAGCGGGGGACGAGCAGCCCGATCGCGCCGCCGACCTCCAGGACACCGGTGACGTACCGCAGCCACTGTCCGAGGCCGATCTCGGCGAAGGTCTGCTCCGTGTGGCCGCCCGCGAACAGCAGGTAGCCGCTGTAGAGGAACTCGGCGGCGAGCACGGCACGCACGATCCACAGCGCGATCGAGCCGAGGGGCAGGCTGGGTCGTCCGGGCATGCCGGAATTCTTTCTCCGGGTGGGCTGGGCTGGCAAGGCCGCGTCCAGAGGACTAAATGCGCCTAGTGTTCGCCGAGGAGTATCTGTTCGAGCAAGAGGTCGACGTCCCGGGCGGACTCGGCCTCGCCTATCCGGTGGAACGTTTCGGCGGCGCGGAGCGCGCGGCGGGCGGCTTCCCGGACACGGCCCGCCGCGCTGAGCACGTGGGCGGCGACGTGGTCCAGCTGCGCGTTGAGGTGCTCCCTGGCGGGCGCTGTTTCGGTTTCGACGGCGTGCACGGCGGATTCCGCGGCGTCGAGCGCGGTCAGCGCCGCGTCGAGGTCGCCGGACCGCAAGCGCGATAGCGTCGCGGCGTTGCGGCAGGTGGCGGCCACGTAGCCGCCGCCGATCGCCACGGCCGCGTCGGCCGCCTGCGCGTAGAAGTCGGCCGCGTTCGCGCCGTAGCCGAGCAGGTCCAGTTGTTCGGCGGCGGCCATGCTCACCGAGATGTAGGAGTGCCCGGTGTCGCCCGACTCCGCGAGGATTTCGGCGAGGACGGCGTATTCGTTGAAGGCACGCGAAGATTCGCCGAGCGCGCGGTAGGTGTCGGCGTACATCCACCGGCAGCGGTGGCCCCAGTCCGGCAAGCCGCCGAGCAGGTCGATGGTGTGGGGCGCGACGTCGAGCACTTCGTCGTAGCGGCCGGCGCCGTGCAGCGCGGTGACGAGGACGTACCAGTGTTCCGCGTTGTCCTTGCCTTTCGACGCGGCGACCCCGAGCGAGGCGTAGGCGTCGTCGACGGCTTCGGCGAACCGTCCGGTGCCGATCAGGGACAGCGCCCGAAGCTGGCGGAGATGCCCGCGCAACCGTTCCGGGCCGCCCACGGGCAGCGTCGCCAGCAGGTGCTCCACGAAGACGTCCAGTTCGTCGAGCGATCCTGTGCGCTCATAAGCGATCCGGACCTGTTCGACGGCTTCGACGGCTTTCTCGCCGACGTTCCCGACGATGAAGGCGTCCGTCGCGGCCTGCGCGAGTTCCAGCGTGGTCGCCGGATCCTCGCCGTCGCCGTTCCGCAGCGACGCCTCCAGGCACAGAAGAGTGCCGTGCAGCAAGGGATCGCCCGCCTCGCGAGCGCGTTCCGCCCCACGCCGCAGCGCCTCGTACGCCTCGGGAGTGCGGCCCTGGCCGGAAAGAACGTGCGCCAGCCAGTACTCGCCCCAGCAGGCGGCTCGATCGTCGGTCCCGGCGCGCAACCGTGCCGCGGCCACCGTCGTCAGCGCCACGCCGGTCTCGGCCTGATCGTCGAAAACGAGCCACAAACCGAGCCAGCATTGGTTGAGAAGAAACCGGATCTCGTCGCCCTGGCGCCGGAAGCCGGCGGCCGCGCGCCGCAGCCGCTCCTCGGTGTCACCGCCTTGGAAGAAGATCGCGCGCAGTTCGGCCAGCCGCGGGGCGATGTCGTCCGACACGATGTCGATCGCGGCGAGGCACGCCCGCGCCTCCTCGGGCTCGCACCGGTGATTGTGGATTTCGGCGCGGGTGACGAGTTCCTCCGCCGACAGGCCCGGCGGGGGCAGGATCGGGACCCGGGGCAGCGCGGAAGGCAGGAGCGGGACGAATTCCGCGACCGGTTTCGCGGCCATCTTCCGCTCGGCGTGCGCGGTGAAATAGCCGGTCGGATCACCCTCGTCGAGTTCCTCGGCTTCGACGAACGCCGCCGCCCGCATCCGCCGGTGCAGCAGGTCGAGGGTGAGGCCGTCGTAGGGACCGTTGAGAACGAACTGGATCTCGCCGTATCCGGTTTCCGTCAACCGCCGGGTGAGCAGTGCCGCCGAGGCGAAGAACTCCAGCCTGCCGACGGCTTCCGCGTGGTCACCGACACCGTCCAAAAGCGACAGAAGATCGAGACCGGTGTGCTCGTTGCCGGTGAGCGCGCAGAACTCCAGGCGCAAGGCGTGGTCGCCGTACTCCAGCGGGGCCCCGGAAGAGGCCCTGGTCACCCATCGATAGGTCGACGCGGCCTCGGCGTGCTTGCCCGCGGCCGCCAGTGGCACCAGGGTCCGGCAGAGCCTGCTGATCTCGGCCCCGTCCCCGTCGGAGCCCTCCGCGTCCGCGCGGCGTGGTTCCACTTCCATGGTCCTGCCCCCAGAACGATGACGTCGACGCCGGATCTTAACTCCCGGAGTTCTGTCATGGCCCCGCTTTCGGGGGGATCAGGGCACGCGGACGGCGGCGATCTGGGTGGCTTGCCCGATCAACCTGTTCTTTTCGTCCCAAAGCTCGGCGACCTCGTCCATCCGGTCGCCGCCGATCTCGCCCGCGCGCATCCGCACCCGCACCGGTCCCGGCGCCGGGATACCGCGCAGGTACGCGGTGAACTGGATGGTCGGCGCCCAGCCCGCGATGCCGAGGTCGTAGGAGATCGGCGGCACCGGGTCGAGCGCCACGAGCAGGCTCGCCGGGTCCCAATCGGTACCGTCGGCGAGCCGCAGCCAGGACGAGATGACGCCTTTCCGGGACGGCTGTCCCACCGCGAAGCCCGCCGCGGCCGGGTCGATGCGCTGCTCGACGACGTCCATCAGGCCGATCCGGAAGCCGCCACCGCCGTCGGCGGGCACGGGCAGGCAGTCCTGTTCCGGTGGGATCTCGACGGGGTCCACTCCGGACCACCAGGCGTCGTCGTCCGTCAGGACGCCCTGGGTGATCAGGGCTTCGGTGCAGGGCGCGCCGTTCTGGCTCAGCCGCGCGCGCAGCTGGGTGAGGCCGCGGCCTTCGCGCAGCACCTCGACCTCGACGACCGCGGGACCGGGCTCCGGCGCCACCGAGAACGAACCGCTGATCGCGGTCAGGTGCGGATGCGTGGAGACCTCGGCGGCGGCCTTGGCGAGCACGGCGAGCAGATAGCCGCCGTGCAGCTTCGGCCCGATCGTCCACTGTGGATCGAGCTCGGTGTCGAACACCGGGCCGTCGCCCCGGCGGACCAGGGCGGTCGCGGTCTGGAAGTGCGCCATACCTCAAGCTGACATCGTCAAGTTGACGGTGTCAAGTCAATGCTGGCAGCATCACGGCATGGGCGCGAAGCGGACGAAAGCGCGGCCGGGCGAGGGAGAGAAGCTCCGGGGCGAGATCCTGCGCGCCGCCGACGACCTGCTCGGCGAAGCGGGGACCGACGAGGCGCTGACCTTGCGCGCCGTCGCACGGCGGACAGGTGTTTCCACGCCGTCGGTTTACGCGCACTTCCCGAGCCGTGACGCCTTGCTGGAAGCGGTCTGCCTGCGGGTCTGGGACGAGCTCGCGCACCGGATGCGCGAGCACGCCGCCGAGGTCTCCGATCCCATGCGCGCGCTCAGCCGCTGCGCCCGGGTGTACGCCCGGTTCGCCCTGGACCATCCGGTGCAGTACCGGGTCCTGCTGATGCGCCCGTCCGGCGGCTCGTCGCCCGGCGCGGTCGCCTGTTTCCGGCATCTCGCCGACGCGACCGCCGCGTGCGTGCGGGCCGGGATCCTGCGCGGCGAACCGGAAAGCCTCGCGATGGGACTCTGGTCGGCGATGCACGGCTGCGTGAGCCTGCTGATCGCCCAGCCGGGGTTCGACTGGCCGGAAGAACCGGAAGCGCTGATCGACACCGTCATCCGGATGGCGGGGCTCGGGACGGCGCTCGCCTGCCGGGTCCCGCGCGAGGCGATTCCGCCGAGTGCCGAACTCGCGGCCGATCTCGACAGGCTGGCGACGACCTGGACGATGGGGGCCGAGGGGCCTCGTTAGGCTTTGCGCATGCCCGAGACCCCGACAGCCGAGGACCGGCTCCAGGTGCTCGAAGCTCTCACCGACGCGGCCCTGGGACACCTCGACCAGGACAAGGTGATGGCCACGATCCTCGCGCGCGTGCGCGAGTTGCTCGGAGTCGACACCGCCACGGTGCTCCGTCACGACCAGGCGGCCCGGCAATTGCAGGCGATCGCCGCCTCCGGGATCGAGGAAGAGGTCTACCAGGACGTCCGGGTGGCCATCGGGGCCGGTTTCGCGGGGCGGGTGGCCGCCCAGCGGCGTCCGGTGATCATCGACCACGTGGACGAGACCACCGTGGTCAACTCGCTCCTCTGGGAACGCGGGCTGCGCACGCTGCTCGGTGTGCCGATGCTCGCGGGGGACGAGCTGGTCGGCGTGCTGCACGTCGGCTCGCTGACGTCGCGCGAATTCTCCGAGAGCGACGTCGAACTGCTGAAGCTGGTGGCCGCACGGCTCGCGCTGGCCGTGCAGATCGACCTTTCCACCACCGACCGCGCGGCAGCGGCGGCGTTGCAGCGAAGCCTGCTGCCGGGGCGGCTGCCCGCCGTCGCCGGGATGGAGTTCTCCGCGCGCTACGTGCCGGGTACCGAACCCGGGGTAGGCGGCGACTGGTACGACCTGTTCCCTCTTCCGGGCGACCGTCTCGGCATGGTGATGGGTGACGTCGCCGGGCACGGCCTCAACGCCGCCGTGATCATGGGACGGCTGCGCAGCGCGCTTCGCGCCTACGCGCTCGAAACGGAAGACCCCGCGGAAGTACTGTCCAAACTGGATCGGAAGGTCCAGCATTTCGAGCCGGGAGCGCTGGCCACCGTGGTTTATGGGCTGGTGCCGGCCTCGGGGGACAGGGTGGCGATCTCCCTGGCCGGGCACCTGCCGCCGGTGCTCGCGGCGCCCGGTCTGCCGTCGGCGTTCGTCGACGTCCCGGTGGATCCGCCCATCGGGGTGACCGGGCCGCGACGGCGAACGACGGACGTCGAACTGCCGCCCGGCGGTGTGCTCGCCTTCTACACCGACGGTCTCGTGGAGCGCCGGGATCACCTGATCGACGTCGGTCTGCGGCGGCTCACCGACGTGGTCACCCCCGATCAGCCCGGCGTGGTGTGCGCGCGGGTGATGGCCGCGCTCGTCGGTGCGACCCCGGCGCAGGACGACATCGCCCTCCTCGTGGCGCGGCGGGACCCGGCCTGAGTCACCCGACCGGGTTCCAGCGACCCTTCTCCTTGGCCAGATCGATCGCCGCCTGACCGCGTTCGGTCATCAGTCCTTCGGCGATCAGGCGGGCTGCCCGCTCGCGATTGAGCCCGCTCCACGTACTCCGCGGGCGGCGCGGGGTGAACCGCAGCCGGGAGCTGGTGGCGTCGTTCTTGCGATGCAGCCCGTCGATCCAGCCGAAGCACAGAGCCTGTTCCATCGCCTCGTGGATGCGGACGCTGGGGATCCCGCTGTTCTTGTGCCGGATGATCAGCCAGACCTCCTTTTCGGAGTCGGCGTGCTCGGCCAGCCACGCGCGCCACTCGGCGGGGGTGGCGGCGGCGAAGGTGGGCTCGTCCATGACCGGGTTCCTTCCGTCGTAACGTCTGTGACCATCATCGGAAGCAAAGTGCTCATCGAGTGAGCACTTTTCGAAGGGAGGTGGTCCCGGATGGAGATCTGGGTGAACCCGGCGTGCGCCAAGTGCCGGTCCGCGGTGTCGATGCTCGACGAGGCAGGGGCCGAGTACACCGTGCGGAAGTACCTCGAGGACCCGCCGACCGCGAGGGAACTGAAGGCCGTCCTCAAGCGGCTCGGCCTCGAACCGTGGGACATCACCCGCACCGCCGAGCCGATCGCGAAGGAACTCGAACTGAAGACCTGGGGGCGCACGCCCGCCGACCGCGACCGGTGGATCGAGGCCCTGGCCACGCATCCGAAGCTGATCCAGCGGCCGATCATCACCGCCGACGACGGCACGACCGTGGTCGGGCGGACCCCGGAGGCCGTGCAGGCGGTACTGCCCGGCTGAGTGTCTCAGGTGTGGTGAGGCCGGTTGTTCGGGGAGCTGACGCACGGGGACGTTTCGCGACGATTGAGTGCCTGATTTATGCCCTTATGGGCTGTCACTCAAAGTGCCCAACAGGCGTTCCGGCGGCAAGAGTGTCTCTTGTGGACGGGCGAGGGCGCGATCGGCTTCGCGACGCTGGGTGCTGCCGGAGCGCATCGCGCCCCGAGTGTCCACATGGGACGTTTGGCGACGATTGAGCGTCCGATTCATGCCCATATGGGCTTTTCGGTGGGGGGTCGTGAGTGATAAAGAGGGTTAGAACGCTCCTTATCACTCACGACCCCTTCGCAAAGTCACGCAAAGTGCCCAAAACGGGCATTCCGGCTGGTAAGAGTGTCCCTTGTGGACGGTCGAGGTCGCGATCGGCTCACGCGGACAGTTCAGGTCGAGCCGCGAAAGCCGATCGCGCCATATTCGCCTTGCCTCTCAGTAACCCGAACCGCCACTCACGACCACCCCGCTGCCGCAATGGCCGGGTGAGCCTCACGTGAGCAGCAGCACCAGTGCCCGCGCCCGCGCCTCGGGCAGCCGCCGTCCCCGTTTCGAAGCGAGCCGCACCGCCTGATCGGCCAGTCCCCTCGCCGCTTCCGGCTCGCCCAGGTCCAGCCGGGCGTGGGCGACTTCGGTGAGGGCGTCCGCCTCCAGCAGGAGCTGACCGTTCTCGCGGAGCGTGGCCAACGCCTTTTCGGCGTACTCCAACGCTTTCGCGGGATCGCCGAGACTCCGGTGCGCGAACGCGAGGCCGATCCGGGCGGAGCCCTGTCCGTAGCCGAGGCCGATCTCCGTGAACACCCGCAACGCCTCGTGCAGACCCGCGATCGCTTCCGTGTGCTCGCCCCGCCGGTTTCGGACCGTCGCGATGATCTCGGCGGCCGCCGCCTCGCCGCGCCGGTCGCCGATCTGCACGGAGCGGGCGTGGCATTCGCTCGCCAGTGTCATCGCGACGTCGAGACGGCCCGCGTCGCAGTGGGTTTCGGCGAGGCAGTTCAGGGTCGCGGTCTCCCCGAAGCCGAGCCCGGCCTCGCGGGTGTAGGCGAGCACCTGCTCGTGGTCCGCGATGGCCTCGTCGAACCGGCCCAGCGCCCACAGCGCGATCCCGCGTCCGTTGAGGGCGTGGAAGGCGGCCTCGCGCTGACCGGTTTCCCTGGCCAGCCGCAGTGACCGGTCGTGCCAGCCGACCGCCGTCCTCGGCCTGCCGGAGAAGGTGTGGATGACGCCGATGCAGTTCAGCGCCAGCGTTTCCGCCCCGGTGTTGCCCGCCCGGCGGCTGACCGCCAGCGCCTGGCCGTGGAAGTGCAGCGCCTGCCTGGCCTTGCCCTGCTGACTGGACGCGCGGCCGAGGTTGCGCAACGCGTCGGTCTCCGCGTCGAGGTCCTCCAGTTCCCGTGCGGCCGCGAGCGCCTCCTGGAAGTGCTCGATCGCCGGACCGTAATCGCTGAGGTTGTGCGACATCTGCCCGAGGACGTCGAGCAGGGACAGCCGTGCCCGCACGTTGCCCGTCTCGGTCGCCGACCGCAGCGCGGCCGTGCAGGTCGCGACAGCCTCACGGGCGTGTCCGCTCGCCTGGAGGTAGCCGCGCAGGACGTCGATCAGCCGCCACGCGGCGGGCTGGAACGCCGGATCGGTGGTGGCGCGGGCGATCGTGTCGACCAGGTTGTCCCGTTCGGTGTCCAGCCAGCGCAACGCGGTGTGTTCGTCGAAGACCGGCGAGGCGGCGCCGGCGTACAGCACGCGGGTGGCCGCGGCCGCTGTCTCCACATAGGACTCGATCAGCCGGGACAACGCCGTCAGCGCGGCTTCCTGCGGGTCTTCGGCGTGCCCGCGTTCGGCGGCGTACTCCCGGATGAGGTCGTGGAACTGGTAGCGGCCGGGCGCGGTCCGTTGCAGCAGGTTCGCCGCGGCCAGCCGGTCGAGCGCGCGGCCGGTCGCCACTCGCGAAGCCCCGGCGACAGCGGCCGCCGCGGGCGCGCCGAAGTCCGGACCCGGTGCGCGGCCGAGCATCCGGAACAACAGGCGGTCCGGTTCGGACAGCCGCAGATAGGACTGATCGAAGGCGACCCGCACGGCCGACGACGAGTCGCCGTCGATGGCCAGCTCCTCCAGCCGACCCGAACGGGTCAGCTCGGCGGCGTACTCGGCGATGCCACGGCCGGTGTCGGCGGCGAGGTTCGCTCCGGCGATCCGCAGCGCCAGTGGCAGATGCGCGCAGGCCGCGGCGAGGGCGCCGACCGCTTCGGGCTCGGCGGCCGTGCGCGCGGGCCCGAGCAGTTCGGCGAGCACGGCACGGGATTCGTCCTCGGCGAGCACACCGAGCGGCAGGTGCACGGCGCCCGGATTGACCGCGAGCCCGCGCAGGTCGTTGCGGCTGGTGATCAGCACGGCGCAGCCGGGCCGCCCGGGCAGCAGCGGCCGGACCTGGTCGACGTGCACCGCGTTGTCCAGCAGCAGCAACATCTTCTTGTCCGCCAGCACGCTGCGGAACAGGGCCGCCTGGTCGGCGGGTTCGGCCGGGATCCGGTCCCGGTGCACGCCGAGCGCGCCGAGGAACCGGGTCAGCGCGGCCGACGGGTCGAGCGGCGGACCGGCGGCGTAGCCCTGAAGGTTCACGTACAGCTGGCCGTCCGGGAAGTACGGCCGGAACCGGTGGGCGACGTGCACCGCGAACGCTGTCTTCCCGACTCCCGGCGGCCCGGAGATCACGAAGTTGCGCCCGGTCGCGGTCAGCCGCAGGCCGGCGAGTTCGGCGATCGGATCCGCGCGGCCGACGAACCGGTGGACGTCGGGCGGCAGCTGGCTGATCGTCTCCCTCGGGGGATCGGCGCCCTCGTCGAGGATCGCGGCGTGGACGCGCCGCAACCGCGGACCGGGCTCGATCCCCAGTTCGTCGGCGAACATCCGGCGCATCGAGCGGTAGGTCTCCAGCGCGTCGGCGCGGCGCCCGGATCGGTCGAGCGCGGTGATGAGCTGCGCCCAGAACGTCTCCTGCCACGGATGTTCCTTGGTGAGCGTGATCAGCTCGGAGACCAGTTCGCGGTGCCCGCCCGCGTCGAGCCCGGCCTCGATCCAGTGCTCCAGCGTGCGGAGGCGGTCTTCGTCGAGCTGCGCGGCTTCGTCACGCCGCAGGGATTCCGACGGGACGTCGCAGAGGGCCGGACCACGCCAGCACTCCAGCGCCTCGGCCAGCAGCGCGAGTTCCTCGGCGGAATCACCCGCCTTGCCCGCTTCCCGGCCCGCGTCGGCCAGCCGCCGGTAGCGGAGGAGGTCCAGCTGCTCAGGCTCCAGGCGGATCAGGTAACCGTCCGGGCGGGTTTCGATCAGCCCGTCGCCGAGCATCCGGCGCAGCCGCAGCGCGTAGACCTGCGTGCTCTTGCGGGCGGTGGACGGCTGGTCCTCGCCCCACAGCCGGTCCGCGAGCCGGTCCAGCGAGACCGTCGTGTTGGCCCGCACCAGCAGCGCCGCGAGCAGGACCCGCAGTTTGGGCCCGGCGACCGCCACCGGCTTCCCGTCGCAGGTCACCTCGAGCGGGCCGAGCACACCGAAACCGAAGCGGGGAATACGCGCTCACCTCCCAGTGCGCCAGATTACTGCTGTTGCCCGGTTGAAACCGGCACCTGTCACGATCACCCCCGCGAGGCCTCCCCGATGGCCTCGATCAGCAGGCGGGCGGCGGTGCCGACGGATCCGTCGGCGAGGTTGCCGTAACCGAGGACGATCCCGGGTGTCCTGGGGGTCGCGCGGTAGTCGTCGAGATCGGCCACGCGCAATCCTTTGACCGCCGCCCGCCGCACCACCTCGGCCGCCCGGACACCGGGCAGGTCGAGCACGAGGTGCAGACCGGCCGCGATCCCGGACACCGGCAGCGGGCCGAGTGCGCCGACCAGCGCGTCGCGCCGCGCCCGGTAGCGACGCCGGGCCGCGCGCAGATGCCGGTCGTAGGAGCCGTGTTCGAGGAAGGCCGCGAACGCCAGCTGCTCCAGCGCGGGCGGCGTCGGCGAGGGATCGACCAGGTCGGTCCACTGTGGAGGCAGGGCGTACCAGCCGAGGCCGAGCGCGGGGCTGAGCGTCTTGCTGACCGACCCGAGCAGCACGACCCGCGCCGGATCCATCCCCTGCACGGTCCCGACCGGGCGCCGGTCGTAGCGGAACTCGGCGTCGTAGTCGTCCTCGACGATCACGCCGTCGACGTCGCGCGCCCAGCTCAGCAGCCCGGCGCGACGGGCGGGGGAGAGGACGGTGCCGGTGGGGAACTGGTGGGCCGGGGTCACGAGGACGGCACGGGCGCCCGCCGGGATCTCGTCGACGCGCAGGCCGTCTTCGTCGACCGGGACACCGACGACTTCGAGCCCGGCACGGGTCGCGACCCGGCGCAGCGTCAGCCAGCCGGGTTCCTCGGCCGCGATACGGGTGATCCCGGCGGCGCGCAGCGCGCGGCACACGCGGCCGAATCCGTCGGTGACGCCCGACGAGATCCGCACGTCTTCGACGACGGCTCCCCGGCAGCGGCGGAGGTGGTCGGCCAGCACCGCGCGCAGCCGCGGATGCCCGCCGGGAACGGGGTAGCCGAACTCGCCGTGCGGCGCGTTCGCGAGGACTTCGCGGACCGCCTCCGCCCAGCGTTGCCGGGGGAAGTGGCGCAGATCGGGCAGGCCGGGCGCGAGGTCGATCTCCGGTGGGGTGGCTTTGCGCGGGAGGGCTTTCGCCGGTCCGGTGCTCGACGTCGACCAGCGCACGACGGTCGCCGAGCCGGTGCGCGCGGCGAGGTAGCCCTCCGCGATCAGCTGCTCGTACGCCTGCGTGATCACCCAGCGGGAGAAGCCCAGATCCGCCGCGAGGGTGCGGCTGGGCGGCAGCGCGGCGCCGGAGCCGAGCGTGCCTTCGCGGATCACCGTGCGCAGAGCCCTGGTGAGCCGCTCGTGCCGCGGCCCCGGTCCGGAGAGGTCCAGGAGCACGTCCCAAGCCAGATTGGTCTGGGATTTCGTCATGTGAATGGACTGTAGTACCGGACCGATCCGGCCGTATGGTCCAGACCATGGAAAAGGTGGAGCTCGGCCGGACCGGCCGGAAAGTCAGCCAGGTCTCGCTCGGGTGCATGACGATGGGCACCGCCACCGACGAGCGGACCTCGGCGCGGATCCTGGACGCGTACCTCGACGACGGCGGCGACTTCCTCGACACCGCGAACTGCTACTCGTGGTGGGTGCCCGGCGCGGCGGGCGGGGAGAGCGAGGAGCTGCTCGGGAAACTGCTGAAAGGCAGGCGGGACAAGGTCTTCCTCGCGACGAAGGGATCGGCGGCGGTCGCCGACGCCGAAAGCGCGCGCAAGGGCTACCACGAGGACGGCACCGCGGACTGGGACTACATCGGACGGCATTTCGAGGGCGCCGGCGGCGACGTGATCCGGCGCGGCGTCGACGAAAGCCTGCGGCGGCTCGGGACCGACCACATCGACCTCTACTACATCCACGTCGATGACCGGGCGACCCCGCTGGAGGAGACGCTGTCCGCGCTCGACGAGAGCGTCCGGGCGGGGAAGATCCGGCACATCGGCTGGAGCAACGTCCGCTCCTGGCGGCTGGAACAGGTCCGCTCGCTCGCGGAGCGGAACGGGTGGGCGTCGCCGGTGGCCGTCCAGCTGCAGCACTCGTACCTGCGGCCGGTGGCCGATTCGGCGTCGCTGGCCACCGGGGACATGCTCGACTTCCTGCGGGGCAACGAAGACATCGCGCTCGCCGCCTACTCGTCGATCCTGCGCGGGATCTACGACGACTCCGCGCGGCGGCTCGCGCATCCGGTCTGGCAGACCTACGCCGGGGCGGACGGCGAGGCACGGATGGCCGCCGTCGACGCCGTGGCGCGGGAGGCGGGGGCGACCGGGAACCAGGTCGCGCTGGCGTGGCTGCTGCGGCAGACGTCGCCACGGGTGCTGCCGCTGATCGGGCCGCGGACGTGGGAGCACTACGAGGCGATCCGGCCCGCCTTCACGCTGGAGCTGGACGCGTCGCAACTGGCGGTGCTGGACGGCGCGGGGGCCTGATCCCTGTCGCGTTTAGTCCTCTAAATGCGGAACGCGCGGACGTCATGAAAGAGTCTTTCAAGACATTTTTTGTCCTGAAAGACTCTTTCATGACACTTGGGCAGGCCCCCGCGGGGTCAGGACAGCTTGCGGAAGAAGTCCCGGAGATCACCCAGCAGCAGGTCCGGCGCGTCCTGCGTCGCCCAGTGGCTGCCGCGGTCGAACTCCTGCCACGACACGATGTTCGCGTGGTCCCGCTCGGCGAACCGGCGCAGCGGACGGAAGTCGTAGGCGAAGCTCGCCAGCCCGGTCGGCGCGGTCGTCGGCTCGGCCGGGTGCTCGGTGTGCTTGTCCTCGTAGTAGAACCGCGCCGCCGACGCCGCCGTGTTCGTCAGCCAGTACAGCGTGGCGTTGGTGAGGACGTGGTCGTCGCTCGTGCCAGACAGCAGTTGAGCGCTCCACGCCAGCTGCCCGGTCGGAGAGTCGGCCAGGGCGTGCGCCAGGTTCTGCGGCGCGCTTTCCTGGAGCTTCGCGTAGCCGGACATGTCGTCGTTGAAGGTCTGCAGGAACTGCATGTACTCCAGCTCCTTCTCGGTCATGCCCTCGAACTCGGCCGGGTCGCCGCTCGGGAACGAGAACAGCTGCGTGACGTGCACGCCGATGACGTGCTCGGCGTCGGCACGCCCCATCTCGGGGGCGACGAACGAGCCGGCGTCGTTCCCGTGCGTGCCGTAGCGCTCGTAGCCCAGCCGACGCATCAGCTCCGCCCACGCGCGGGCCGTGCGGTACCGGTTCCAGCCCTTCTCCCGGGTGGCGCCCGAGAAACCGAAGCCGGGCAGCGACGGGATCACGACGTGGAACGCGTCGGCCGCGTCGCCGCCGTGCGCTTTCGGGTCGGTCAGCCGGTCGATCAGGTCCAAGTACTCGAAGACCGAGTTCGGCCAGCCGTGCGTGAGGATCAGCGGCGTCGCGTCCGGCTCCGGCGAGCGAACGTGCAGGAAGTGGACGTTCTGCCCGTCGATCTCGGTGGTGAACTGCGGGTACTGGTTGAGCTTCGCCTCCCACGCCCGCCAGTCGTAGCCATCGCGCCAGTAGGCGACCAGACGCTGCACGTAGTCCAAGGGCACGCCGTACTCCCAGCCCGGCGTGACCGGTCCACGCTGCACCCCGTCGGTCACCTGGTCGGCGGGCAGTTCGTTCGCCCAGCGGACCTTGGCCAGGCGGTCGGCCAGATCGTCCAATTCGGACTGCGGGATGTCGGCGCGGAAGGGTCTGATCTCTGTGTTCTCGTTCATGAGACCAAGGTAAGCTCCCATTAGGAACATCTCGTTCCTAATGGGGAGGCACGCTCGAAAAATGTTGGAAACTTCGGCAAGGCTGCTCCGTTTGCTCTCCCTCTTGCAGACTCCCCGTGACTGGACCGGCACTGAACTGGCAGAACGCCTCGAAGTGAGCTCCCGGACGGTCCGCAACGACGTCGAGCGCCTGCGCGCGCTCGGGTACCCGGTGAACGCGACCCGCGGTTCCGTCGGCGGCTACCGTCTCGGCGCCGGCGCCGACCTGCCGCCGCTGCTGCTGGACGACGAGGAGGCCGTCGCCGTCGCGATAGGACTCCGCACGGCGGCAGGCGGCACCATCGCGGGAGTCGAGGAGACGTCGCTGCGCGCGCTCGCGAAACTGGAGCAGGTGCTCCCGTCGAGGCTGAGACGTCGCGTGAACGCCTTGCAGGCGTACACGATCCCCGTGCCGAGGGACGATCCCGGCCCGCGCGTCGACGCGAAGACGCTCACCGTGCTGACGGCCTGCTGCCGGGATCACGAGGTGCTGCGGTTCGGCTACCGGAGCCATGACGGCTCCGAGAGTGTCCGCAAGGTCGAGCCGTACCGCCTGGTGAACTGGGGACGCCGCTGGTATCTGGTCGCGTGGGACCTCGACCGCGGCGACTGGCGCACCTACCGCGTCGACAGGCTGAACCCGCGCGTCCCGATCGGCCCCCGCTTCACCCCGCGTGACCTGCCCGAGGACGTCACGGACCGGGTGCGGCGCGGGGTCTCGGCCGCGGCTTGGCGATACCGGGCCGACGTCGTCGTGCACGCGTCCGCCGAGGAGGTGTCCGCGCGGATCAACCCGGCCGTCGGCACGGTGGAGGCCGTCGACGCGAGCACCTGCGTGCTGCACACCGGCGCCGACAGCATCGAGACGCTGGCCGTCCACCTTGGACTGCTCGGTCACCCCTTCCGGGCCACCGAACCCCCGCAATTGGTCGACTACCTGCGCGAGCTGGCCGACCGGTATCGCGACGCGACCCGCGTTTAGTCGGCTAAATGCGGTGTGTGGTCGCACCGTCTCGCACGCTGGGCGGTGTGGTGGTTTCCGGTGTTGTGCGGGTCGCTTTCGGGAGGTGTTGTGAAAGTCGCTTTCACAACGCTGAAGGTTGCGAAAGTGGCTTTCACAACACCTCCCGCAGGCCGCACGCTCGCCTGCGGCGGCGGGAAGCTCTCGGAGGGGCGCGGGAGACCCGCGTTTAGTCCTCTGAACGCGGGGGATCAGTGGGCGAAGGTGGTCAGGAACCGGTCCCGGAACGTGTCCATTCGCGACACCGGCGCGTTCCGGTCCGGGTACAGGCCGTCCTGCCAGTCCCATCCGGCGACCTTGTCGAGCACGGCCTTGTCCCGCGTGACGACGCTGATCGGCACGTCGCGATCCGCGCCCGCGCCGGCGACGATCGGGTTCGGCTGGTGGTCGCCCAGGAACACGAGCACGAGGTCGTCGCCCCCGTACGTCTCCACGTACGAGATGAGCGAGTTCAGCGAATACGCGATCGAGTCGCCGTACGCGCCGCGCACCTTGGCGGGGTCGGTGAACACCTCGTCGGGCGTTTTCCCTTGCGAGGGCATGGGGTTGTAGACCGAACCGTCGCCGACGGCCGTCCAGTCGACCAGGCGGGGGAGCGGCGTCCACGGCCAGTGACTGGTGACGAGGTCGATCTCCGCCATCAGCGGCGGATGTTCCCGCGCGCGCTCGGCGCGCTGGAAAGCCGAAAGCGTGAACTGGTCCGGCATCGTGGCGTAGGAGAACGGCGGGCCGTGATACCCGATGGTCCGTGAGTCGTAGTAGCGGTCGTAGCCGTAGACCTTGCCCTCCGGCCAGTCCTCCGTATGCGCGGGCACGACGCCGACGGTCTGCCAGCCCGCGCGTTTGAAGGCGCCGCCGAGGGTGAACCGGTCGGTCTTCACGAAGTCGTCGTAGCGGTGCTGACTGTCGACCCAGACCCCGGACTGGAGCGTGGAGTGCGCCAGCCAGCTTCCCGCGCTCGTCGTCGGCGAGGTCAGGAACGCGCTGCGCGAGCCGTACCCCGCGCTCTTCAGCCGCGCGGTCCCGGCGTCGAGGACCGCGCCGACCTTGGGCGCGATGTCGGAGTCCTGCACGGCCACCCGCCCGTAGCTCTCGATGAAGGTGAACAGGACGTCCTTGCCGCGCAACGCGTTCAGCAGACCGGACGACGGCGTGTCGCGGAAGGAGTCGGCGGCGACTTCCGCGGCGAAGGCCTCCCGATCGCGGATACCGGCCCGCACCTGGCGGAGGTCTTCGTAGGCGAAAGCGGCCGCGCTGCGCGACGCGAACGGCTGACCCGGGGCGAGCTGCGCGCCGGACACCGCGCACCCGATCCAGACCACGCCGAGCACAGCGGTCACCCTGGTCGACGCGGTGCGCCTGCCCACCACCACCCGGCTCAGCCGCAGCGTCGCCAGCCCCATCAGCACGATCACGACGACGGCCAGCAGCGTCAGCCCGAGGAACGACGCGATCGCCCCCGCCCGGCCGATCGACGTGCCGAGGAGGTCGACGCCGTTGCCGAGGACGCCCCAGTCGAAGACCGGGTCGAACCGCCGGTTCAGCGCGAGCCCGAAGCCGATGTCGATGGCCTTGACGACGGTCAGGAGCCCGAGGACCGCGCCCGCGGACACCGCGACGATCCGCCGGGCGCCGTCGCGCAGCACGAGGACGAGACCCACCCCGAGCAGCGCCTCCACCGGCAGCCGTACGAACGCCTCGGATCCGAGCCCGTCGAGGTCCTTCGGCGCGAGCAGGGCGAACAACACGAGGACGGCGGACAGCGTGGTCACCGCGCTGGACGCGATTTCGCGGGCGGCCGTCCGGTCGCCCGGCAGGCCCACCAGGGCGGGGCGTGGGAAAACCGACAACGCACGTTCCTTCCGCCGGGACAGCCTTCACCGGGTTACACGGAGTGCGGGTCCCGGCGGTTCAAAGGTCGGTAGTCTGCGCCGGTGAGTGATGAGATCTGGGCGGCCCTCGGTGCGACGACCCTCGACGAGGTGCGGCGACGCGCCGCGATCATCGACGCGGTCACCGAGATCGAGCCGGTCGAGGTGGACGGCGCGGAGCGATTCGCCTGGAACGACGGTGGCGGGCAGTCGGCCGTCTGGTACTTCACGCCGGACAAGCACGCGCTGCTGCTGACCTTCGACCACGAGTCGGCGTTGAACCTGTTCGCCGAGGGGACCTACGCGGAGCAGGTGGCGCTCTACGGCGGTGTCCCCGAGCACCTCGTCCGGCTGGTGCGCGACCGCCCGGAGAACTACGAGTCCCTCAACATCGTCGACGAGGACACGGGAGCCACGATCCTCTACGCCGGTGGCGTGTTCTGGTTCGACGGCGAGCGGTGGGCGCAGGCCGAAGGCTTCGTGGAGCACTGCCGCCGGGAAGGCTTCGACGCGTTCGGCGAGTCGGGGTTCACCTACTGCCTCGGCGACTACCAGTTCGGCGAGGAGTTCTCCCCCGAGGCGATCGTCGAAGCCCGCGCCGAGGACAGCTACTACGAAGACGACGCCGAACGGCGGAAGAACCTGGCCGAGATCAAGGAGATCTTCGCCAGGCTCGGCTGAGGGGAACCGCTCAGCGCACGATCTTCGCCCGGCTGTGGCACCGTTTCAGGAATGAGTCTGCGCCTGGGACCCCTGTTGAGACACGTCGACGCGACATCGGCGACGGTGTGGGTCGAGACCGACACCGCGAGTGAGGTCGAAGTCCTCGGCACGACCGCCCGCACCTTCGAGATCCGGGGCCATCACTACGCGTTGCTCGTGCTGACCGGCCTCGAACCCGGCTCGTGCCTCGAATACGAAGTGCGCGTGGACGGTGAAAAGGTGTGGCCGCTGGAGGATTCCGCGTTCCCGCCGAGCCGGATCCGGACGCTGCCCGAGGAGGAATCACGGGTGCGGCTCGTGTTCGGCTCCTGCCGGAAACCCCACGAAGACGACGCCCTGGGCCCGGACGCGCTGGCCGCGTACGCCCGCCGGATGGCCGTGGGCGAGGAAACCGAATGGCCGCAGGCGCTGCTGATGCTCGGCGATCAGGTCTACGCCGACGAGACCACCGACGAGACCCAGGAATGGCTGGCCCGCCGTCGCGACACATCGGAGCCGCCGGGGACCGAGGTCAAGGATTTCGAGGAGTACACCCACCTCTACTTCGAGGCCTGGGGCGAACCGGCGATCCGCTGGCTGTTGTCCACCGTGCCGACGTCGATGATCTTCGACGACCACGACGTCCGCGACGACTGGAACACCTCCTACACCTGGCAGCAGCAGATGCGTGCCCAGCCGTGGTGGAAGGAGCGCCTGCGCGGCGCGATCATGACCTACTGGGTCTATCAGCACCTCGGGAATCTCGGCCCCGCGGAACTCGCCGAGGACGAAACCTTCCAGAAGGCCATCACCTCCGGCGGGGACAACGCCGACCTGCTCACCGCGTACGCCGACGAGGCCGACAACGAACGCGACGGCACCAAGGGCGCGCGCTGGAGTTATCGCCGTGACTTCGGCGGTGTGCGGCTGCTGGTCATCGACAGCCGGGCGGGCCGGATCCTCGCGGGCGGCACCCGGTCGATGGTCGACGACGACGAGTTCGACTGGATCGAGGAGAACGCCGCCGCGCCGTGCGATCACCTGCTCATCGGCTCCTCGCTGCCGTGGCTGCTGCCCCCGGTCATCTCGCACCTGCAGTCGCTCAACGAGCGCGCCTGCAACCGCCCCGGGTGGCGCGGCAGGCTCGCGGAGAAGATCCGCCAGGCGGGCGACCTCGAACACTGGGCGGCGTTCCGGGCGTCGTTCGAGCGGCTGTCCGCGATGATCGCCCGCGAGGGGCGGCGCGACGAACCGCCCGCCACCATCGCGGTGCTCTCGGGCGACGTCCACCACGCCTACATCGCCGAGGCGCGCTATCCCGAACCGGTGACGTCGTCGGTCTTCCAGCTCACCTGCTCGCCGGTGCACAACGCGATGCCGCGCCCGCTCCGGCTCGCCTTCGCCGCCACCTGGTCGTCCTCGGTGGCGTCGCTCGCCCGCCGCTGGGCGACGCGCGGCGGTGTCGGACCCGATCCGCTCGCCTGGTCCAAGCTGTCCGGCCCGCATTTCGGCAACGTCATCTCCACGGTCGAGGCCGAGGGCCGATCCGCCGTCACCACGATCGAACAGGCCACCGAAGACGGGCTCGTCGAGGTGGCCAGGCAGAGGCTGGCTTGAGCGGCTCCCGCGCTCGGTAATATCGGCGCGTGACCACCTCTGCCGAAACACTCGAGTTCCAGTCGGAGGCACGTCAGCTGCTTCAGCTGATGATCCACTCGATCTACTCGAACAAGGACACCTTCCTGCGGGAACTGGTGTCCAACGCCTCCGACGCACTGGACAAACTCCGCCTCGAAGCGTTCCGCGACAAGGAACTCCAGGCGGATACCGACGATCTCCACATCGAGATCGACACCGACCCCGAAAACCGCACCCTCACCGTGCGGGACAACGGAATCGGGATGAGCCGGGACGACGTCGTCGCGTTGATCGGCACGATCGCGAAATCCGGCACCGCCGAATTCCTGAGGAAGCTGAAGGAAACGAAGGATTCCGCGGCCTCGCAGGATCTGATCGGCCAATTCGGCATCGGTTTCTACGCCAGCTTCATGGTGGCCGACAAGGTCACGCTGCTGACGCGCCGCGCGGGATCGGACGAGGGCGTCCGGTGGGAGTCCGAAGGCGAAGGCACGTACACCATCGAGACGGTCCCGGACCTGCCGCAGGGCACGTCGGTCGTCCTGCACCTCAAGCCCGAGGACGCCGAAGACCAGCTCTTCGACTACACCTCGGCGACCAAGATCAAGCAGATCGTCAAGAAGTACTCGGACTTCATCACCTGGCCGATCCGGATGACCGAGGGCGAAGAGACCGCCACGGTCAACTCGATGAAGGCGCTGTGGGCCCGTTCCTCCAGCGACGTCACCGAAGACGAGTACAACGAGTTCTACAAGCACGTCGCGCACGACTGGAACGACCCGCTGGAGACGATCCGGCTCCAGGCCGAGGGCACCTTCGAGTACCAGGCGCTGCTGTTCCTGCCGGGGCACGCGCCGCTGGACCTGTTCATGCGGGAGCGCAAGCGCGGTGTCCAGCTGTACGTGAAGCGCGTCTTCATCATGGACGACTGCGAAGCGCTGATGCCGGAGTACCTGCGCTTCGTGAAGGGCGTCGTCGACGCGCAGGACCTCTCGCTCAACGTCTCGCGCGAGATCCTCCAGCAGGACAGGCAGATCCAGCTGATCCGCCGTCGCCTGGTGAAGAAGGTCCTCTCGACCGTCAAGACCCTGATGGCCGACGAGAACCCGTACAAGTACGAGACGTTCTGGAAGGAGTTCGGCCGCGCCGTCAAGGAAGGCCTGCTGGACGACCACGAGAACCGCACCGCGATCCTCGACATCTGCTCGTTCGCTTCGACGAATGACCCGGAGAAGCTGACTTCGCTGCGCGAGTACGTCGAGCGGATGAAGGACGGCCAGGAGCACATCTACTACCTGACCGGCGAGTCGCGGCAGAGCATCGAGAACTCCCCGCATCTGGAAGCCTTCCAGGCCAAGGGCTACGAGGTGCTCGTGCTCACCGACCCGATCGACGAGATGTGGGTCGACGCCGTCTCCGGGTACGAGGAGAAGCAGTTCCAGTCGGTCGCGAAGGGCGAGGTCGAACTCGACGACGACACCACCGACGAGCAGAAGGAAGAGTTCTCCGGCCTGCTGACCTGGCTGACGACGACGCTGTCGGAGCAGGTCAAGGAGGTCCGGCTCTCGTCGCGGCTGACGACGTCGCCCGCCTGCATCGTCGGCGACACGAACGACGTCACCCCGACGCTGGAGAAGATGTACCGCGCGATGGGCCAGGAAATGCCGCAGATCAAGCGGATCCTGGAACTCAACCCGGGCCACCCGCTGGTCGCCGGGCTGCGGTCCTCGTTCGCCGACAAGGGTGAGTCCGAGGGGCTCGCGGAGACCGCGGAGCTGCTCTACGGCATGGCTCTGCTGGCCGAGGGCGGGGAACTGGGCGACCCCGCCCGCTTCACCAAACTCCTCGCGACCCACCTGCAGAAGACCCTGTAGTCCGGTCCGAAGTACATGAAGGCCCCCTTCCTTGCGCCTAGGTACAGGAAGGGGGCCTTCATGTACTGCTACGGCCGGGTCCGCCAGAGCACCAGCACGAAGTAGGGCGTCCCGACCATGGCGATGACCAGGCCGGCCGGGATCTGGGCCGGCGCGATGACCGTCCGCCCCAGGGTGTCCGCGACGCTCACCAGCACCGCCCCGAGCGCCGCGGCCACCGGGACGACCCGGCCGTGCCGCCCGCCGACCAGCGACCGCGCCAGATGCGGCGCGACCAGGCCGACGAACGCGACGACACCGATCGCGGACACCGCGGTGGCCGCCAGGATCCCGGAAGCTCCGAGCACCAGCAGCCGCGACCGTTCGATGCGCATCCCGAGCACCCGCGGCGTGTCCTCGTCGAGGGCGTGCAGGTCGAGCTCGCGGTGCTTGACCCACAGCAACGGCGTCAGCGCGACGAGCGCCAGCGCCACCGGCGCGACCTGCTCCAGCGTGCGGCCGTAGGTCGACCCCGAAAGCCAGGTCAGCGCCTTGGCCGAGTTCCACGGGTCGGAGACCACGATCAGCAGCGTGATCAGCGCCATCCCGGCCGACCAGACCGCGATGCCGATGATCACCAGCCGGTCCGAATCCAGCCCCGATCGCCACGCGAGCCCGTAGACCAGCACGAACACGATGGTCGCGCCGAGACCGGCGGCACCGGCGATCGCCCACGCGCCGACCGCGGGGACGATGGTGATCAGCGTGATCGCGCCGAGCCCGGCACCCGCGGTGATGCCGAGCAGACCCGGTTCGGCGAGCGGGTTGCGGCTGACCGACTGGATCCCGCAGCCGGACACCGCCAGCGCGGCACCGGCGAGCAACGCGGCCAGCACCCGCGGAAGTCGTTGGTCCAGCACGAAAGTGAGCGCGGTCCCGGTGTTGCCGGTCACCCAGTTCGCGAGGTCGCCGAGCAGCACCACGCGGTCGCCCAGCATCAGCCCGACGACCGGGACGACGACGAGCAGCACGACCAGAACGGCGGAGATCGTCACGAGCCGTCGCGTCGATCCGGCGACCCCGACGCGTCCCGCCGGAGCCGGACGGCGCGAGCCACTGGCCCGGCCGCGCCGCGCCAGCCACACCATCACGACGGCGCCGATGATCGTGGTCACCACCCCCGTCGGCACGCGCACGGCGGCGGCCGAGCCCATGATCGCCCGCAGGACGACGTCGGCGCCGAGCACCGTCACCACGCCGACCAGCCCGGACACCGGCAGCAGCGCGCGGTGCTTGGCGATCGGCAGCAGCAGTTTCGTGATCACCGGCGCGCTGAGCCCGACGAACCCGACCGGCCCGGCGACGGTCACCGCGGCCGCGGTCAGCGCGACGGTCAGCACGATAGCGCCGACCCGCGTCCGGCGGACCCGGAGGCCGAGCACGGTCGCGTTGTCGTCGCCGAGGGCGAGGATGTCGAGTTTGCGGCCCATCGCGATGAGCGCCACCACGGCGATCACCACGATCGGCGTCATCTGGCCGGTCGCGCGCAGGTCGGACACCGTCAGCGAACCGCTGCCCCAGGCGAACAGCCCGGACGTCTCCTGCTCGAACATGAGCAGCATCAGGATGGTGACCGACTGCAGCGCCAGCAGCACCGCGGAGCCGACGAGCACCAGCCGCGGACTCGCGGATCCGCCGCCCGCCAGGCCCAGCACGATGACGGCCGCCGCGAGCCCGCCCACGAACGCCGCGCCGCCGACCGGGACGAGCGGCAGCGAGAGCCCGAACGCGGAGATGGCGACCACGGCGAAATGCGCGCCCGCGTTGACCGCGAGCGTGTCGGGCGAGGCGAGCGGGTTCCGCGCCACGGACTGCATCCCCGCGCCCGCGACGCCGAGCGAGATCCCGAGCAGCAACGCGGCGAGCAGCCGGGGGACGCGCGAACCCTCCAGTACGGCAAGGGTTTGCGCGTCCCCGTGCCCGAAGATCGCCTTCACCACGTCCAGCGGCCCGGACGTCGAAGTGCCCTGGGTCAGGTGGATGCCGGCCAGGACGGCGATCAGCACCACCAGTCCCGCCGACACCACCGCGGTGCGGACCGTCTGCGGCGACCGCACTGTTTCGACGAGTCCTCGGCGGTGAGAAGTACCTCGGACCTTGGTGGTCATCAGGCGGTGACGGCCTTCACGATCTGGTCGGCGGTCATGATGACCGACTTCGGGCCGCCGAAGGTCCACGTGCCGGACTCCAGCTTGTGGATCTTCTTGGACACCACGAACGGCAGCCGCTGGTAGACGGCGTTCTGCGCGAGCCCTGTGGTGAAGACGTCCTCTTCGGACGCGCTGTAGAACAGCACGGTCTTCGGGTCGGTGATCGCGGTCAGGCCCTCGACGTCGGTCTGGCCGAGACCCCACTGCGGGTCGACCTTGCCGGTCCAGACGTTCTTGAGGCCGACGGCCTCGGCGGTGTCGGAGACCAGGGAGCCCTTGCCGAACGGGCGGATGCTGACGGTGCTGCCTTCGAGGTAGCCGTCGGCCATCAGGAACGGGGTGCCCGCGGCGCCCTTGCCCTCGACGGCCTTCTTGCCCTCGGCGAGTTTGGCGTCCATTTCGGACAGTTGCTTGTCCGCCTCGGCCTCCTTGCCGACCGTCTTGGCGATCAGCTTGAAGTCCTCGCGCAGCCGGTCGAAGTTCCGGGCCGCGTCACTGGACTTGGTGACCACGACCGGCACGTACTTCTCGATCTGCGGCACAAGGGTCGAGTCACGCTCGTCGGCGATGATGACGACGTCGGGGTTCAGCCCGACGATCGCGTCGACGCTGGGCTCGTTGCGCTTGCCGACGTCCTTGACCTCGGCGGCCAGCGGAACCGCCTTGTCCCAGACGTTGTAGCCCGCGACGTCCGCGGCGCCGACCGGCATGACACCGAGCGAGGCGACCATCTCGGCCTCGCCCCATTCGAGCGCGACGACGCGCTTGGCGGGGGCCTTGAGGTTGACGGCCTTGCCGCGCGCGTCGGTCACCGTGACCGGGCCGCTCGCGGCGGCGGATTCGCCCGGCGCGGCCGCCGTGTTCTCGGTGGTGCCGCAGGCGGACAGCAGCAGGGCCGTCGCCGCGACGACGGCGGCGGTGCTCAGCAAACGCATGGGTTCTTCCTGGTTTTCTCAGGCGGGCCTGGGCGAATGCCGCCCGAGTGGCCTGCAGTGGATCGCGCCCGTCACCGGGTCGTTCGCGACGTGGACGGTGACGCCGTAGGCCTGGGAGAGGTGCTCGGTGGTGAGCACCTGCCCGATGTCACCCGTGGCCACGATGGTTCCCTCGCACAGCAGCACGACCTCGTCGGCGATGATCGCCGCGTGGTCGAGGTCGTGCAGCACCACGCCGACCGCGACGCCTTCGTTGGCCAGATCGCGGACGACGTCGAGGATCTCGACCTGATAGCGCAGGTCGAGATGGTTGGTGGGCTCGTCGAGCAGCAGCACGGAGGTCTGCTGGGCGAGACAGGACGCGAGCCAGACGCGCTGGAGTTCGCCGCCGGACAGTTCGTCGACGCCGCGTTCGGCCATCGGGGTCACGCCGGTCAGTTCCATCGCGCGGCGGATCGCGGCGGCGCCGTCGGCGTCGACCCCGCGCCAGCCCGAGCGGTACGGGTACCGGCCGTAGGAGACGACGTCGCGCACGGACACCCCGCTCGGGGTGGGCCGGTGCTGGGTCAGCAGCGTGACCTGACGGGCGAACTCCTTGCCGGACAACGCGTTCCCGCCCCAGACGGCGCGTTCGCCGAGCTGGACGCTGCCTTCGCGGGGCTTGTGCAGCCGCGCCAGCGAACGCAGGAGAGTCGACTTGCCGGAGCCGTTCGGCCCGACCAGCGCGGTCACCGTGCCGGCGCGCAGCGACAGGGACACGCCGTCCACCACGGCCCGCTCTTGGTGCGCGAGCACCAGGTCATGGCCGGTGAGCAGCGCGTCTTCCGTAGACATGAGGGGAGCCTAACCTAAGGCTGAGCCCTTACCCATGTCGCGAGAGACACAGAGCGCGGGGTGATTGTCCGGTTACCCGGCCCGCGCGACTTCCCGCCGTCGCTTGGCCAGCCGCTTCCCGACGATCCCGTGGCGCGGCCCGAACAGGTACACCAGCGTGAACCCGGCGCCCTGGACCAGCACGATCATCCCGCCGGACGCGGTGTCGAGGTGGTAGCTCAGGTACAGCCCGGCCACCGCCGCGAGCACCGAGAACGACGGCGCGATCACGAGCATCCGGCCGAACCTGTCGGTCAGCAGGTACGCCGTCGCGCCGGGGATGATCAGCATCGCCACCACCAGGATCACGCCGACCACCTGCAAGGCCACCACCGCGGTCAGCGCCAGCAGCCCGAGCAGCGCGGCGCCGAGCACGCGCGGGTTCAGCCCGATGGCGTGCGCGTGCGTGGGGTCGAAGGCGTACAAGGTGAAGTCGCGGCGTTTGAGCACCAGCAGGGTGAGCGTGATCGCGCCCAGGACGCCGATCTGGATCAGGTCCGAGGTGTCGACGCCGAGCAGGTTGCCGAAGATGATGTGGTTCAGGTCGGTCTGACTCGGCGTCACCGAGATCAGCACGAGGCCGAGCGCGAACAGCGTGGTGAACACGATGCCGATCGCGGCGTCCTCCTTGACGCGGCTGGTGTCGCGGACGACGCCGATCAGCGCGACGGCGAGGAAACCGAACACGACGGCGCCCAGCGCGAACGGCGCGCCGAGGACGTACGCGAGCACGACGCCGGGCAGTACCGCGTGCGAGACCGCGTCGCCCATCAGCGACCAGCCGATCAGCACCAGCCAGCACGAGAGCACCGCGCAGACCGCGGACGCGATGACCGTGGAAGCCAGCGCCCGCACCATGAAGTCGTAGCTCAGCGGTTCGAGGAACAGGTCGTAGAGACTCACGCGGGTTCCTCTTCCCGTTGCAGGACATCGAGTCCGAAGGCCAGTGCGAGGTTCTCGGGCCGGAGCACCTCGCCGGGGGAGCCGTGCGCGAGCACCTTGCGCATCAGCAGGATCGCTTCGTCGGCGAGACCGGGCAGCGCGTGCAGATCGTGGGTGGAGATCAGGACCGCGGCGCCGTCGGCCGCGAGTTCCTTGAGCAGCCGGGTGATCGTGGCCTCGGACCGCTTGTCGACGCCCGCGAACGGCTCGTCCAGCAGGAGAACACGGGCGCCCTGGGCGATGCCGCGCGCGACGAACGCGCGTTTGCGCTGCCCGCCGGACAACTGGCCGATCTGCCGTCCGGCGAGTTCGGTCAGCTCGACCCGCTCCAGCGCCTGCTCGACGGCCTCGTGGTCGGCTCGCCGCGGCCTCCGGGTGAAGCCGAGACGTCCGTAGCGGCCCGTCATCACGACGTCCCGTACCGACAGCGGGAACGACCAGTCGACGTCCTCGCTCTGGGGCACGTAACCGATCGCGCCGGTCTTGCGGGCCAGCGCGGGTGTGCCGCCGTCGACCGAGACCGTGCCGGTGTCCGGGCGGACCATGCCCATGATCGTCTTGAACAGCGTCGACTTGCCGGAGCCGTTCATCCCGACCAGCCCGCAGACGTGCCCGTGTTCGAGCGTGACGTCGACACCGTCGAGGGCGAGGACGTCGCCGTAGTGGACGGTGACGCCTTCGACGCGGATCGCGGCGGTCACGGCTTCGCTCCGGTGAGGGCGGCCACGATCGTCTTCGCGTCGTGGCGGATGAGGTCGAGATACGTCGGCACCGGACCTTCGGGGCCGGACAGGGAATCGACGTAGAGGACGCCGCCGAAAGCGGCACCGGTCGCGGACACGACCTGGCGCATCGGCGCGTCGGAGACGGTCGACTCGCAGAACACCGCGGGGACCTTGTTCTCCTTGACGAACCCGATCGCGCGGGTGATCTGCTGGGGCGTGGCCTGCTGTTCGGCGTTGACCGCCCAGATGTAGCGCTCGGTGAGGCCGGCGTCGCGCGCGAGGTAGGAGAAGGCACCCTCGCAGGTGACCAGCGCGCGCTCGTTCTTCGGCAGCCCGCTCAGCGCGCCGGTCATCTCGTCCTGGACCGCTTGCAGTTTCGCCTTGTACGCGTCGCCATTGGCCTTGAACACGGCGGCGTCACCGGAGGAGACCTCGCTGAACGCCTTCACCATGTTGTCGACGTAGATCCCGACGTTCTTCGGCGACATCCACGCGTGCGGATTCGGCTTGCCCTGATAGGAGTCCTCGCCGATGGCGATGGGCTGGACACCTTCGCTGACCACCTTGTGCGGCGCGTCGCTCTCCTTGACGAACCGGGCGAACCACGCCTCCAGGTTCAGCCCGTTGTCGAGGATCAGGTCCGCCTTCGCCGCCTTCTTGATGTCGTCCGGGGTGGGCTCGTAGCCATGGATTTCGGCGCCGGGCTTGGTGATCGACTCGACCCTGAGCTTGTCACCGGCGACGTTCGCCGCGACGTCCGCCAAGACCGTGAACGTGGTCAGCACCACGGGCCTCTTGTCGTCCGCGCCGCCTGCCGGGCCTCCGCACGCGGAAAGGACGAGCGCCGACGCGGCCAGCCCGCAGACGGCCTTGAACAGATTCGCCATCCCATGAGTCTAGAGTTCGGTGCGCCGAACTTCCAACTCCCGTGTGCCTTAAATCTCGGTAGCAGTCCGGTCTCGCTCTTTCACGGACTCCAGCAGGAGCTGGGAGACGTCGCGCACGGTGACATTCTGACCACGCTGCTCGCTTTGCCGCTGCACGAGGCCGTCGTTCAGCATCACGCGGCAGAACGGGCAGCCGGTGACGATGGTTTCGGCGTCCGTGCCGAGGGCCTCGTCGACGCGTTCGAGGTTGATGCGCTTGCCGATCTGCTCCTCCATCCACATCCGCGCGCCACCGGCGCCACAGCACAGTGAGCGGTCGGCGTGGCGGGGCATCTCGCTCAGGGTGGCGCCGGTCGCGCCGACGAGTTCGCGTGGCGGCTCGTAGACCTTGTTGTGGCGGCCGAGGTAGCACGGATCGTGGTAGGTCACCGGGCCCGCGTCGACCGGTTTGACCGGCGTCAGCTTCTTGGCCCGGACGAGCCGGTTCAGCAATTGCGTGTGGTGCAGGACCTCGTAGTTCCCGTCCAGCTGCGGGTACTCGCGGCCGAGTGTGTTCAGGCAGTGCGGGCAGGTGGTGACGATCTTGCGCGTGCCCGGTTCGCGGCCTTCGAACACCGCGTTCAGCGTCTCGACGGTCTGCTGCGCGAGCATCTGGAAGAGGAACTCGTTGCCGGACCGGCGGGCCGGGTCGCCGGTGCAGGACTCGTCGGTGCCGAGGATCGTGTACTTGACCCCGGCGAGATGCAGGAGCTCCGCGGTGGCGCGGACGGTCTTGCGGGCGTTGTCGTCGAAAGCGCCCGCGCAGCCGACCCAGTAGACGTACTCGACGTCTTCGGCGAGTTCGCCGTCGAAGATCGGCACCTCGAAGTCGAGGTCCTTCGTCCAGGCGAGCCGGTCGGAATTGTTCTGGCCCCAGGGGTTCCCCTTGGTCTCCAGGTTCTTGAACAGCACGCCGAGTTCGCTGGGGAACGCGGACTCGATCATCACCTGGTAGCGGCGCATGTCGACGATGTGGTCGACGTGCTCGATGTCCACCGGGCACTGCTCGACGCACGCGCCGCAGGACGTGCACGACCAGAGGACGTCGGGATCGATCACGCCGTTGTCCTCTTTGGTGCCGACGAGCGGGCGTTCCTCGGGCGCCTCCTTGCCGTCCAGGATGTACGGCGCGCTTTCGAAGAGGTGGTCACGCAGATCCATGATCATAAGCTTGGGGGACAAGGGTTTCCCGGTGTTCCACGCTGGGCACTGCGACTGGCAGCGGCCACATTCGGTGCACGTGGCGAAGTCGAGCATGCCCTTCCAGGTGAAGTCCTCGATCTTGCCGCGACCGAAGGTGTCGTCCTCGCCCGGATCCTCGAAGTCGATCGGCTTGCCGCCGGACTCCATCGGCAGCAGCGGGCCGAGCGCGTCCGGGAGCCGTTTGGCGGTGACGTTGACCGGCGCCAGGAAGATGTGGAGGTGCTTGGAGTAGAGCACGATCGACAGGAACGCCAGCATCACACCGATGTGCAGCAGCAAGCCGACGGTCTCCAGCGGTTCGGTGACCGCGAGGCCCAGCGGTTCCAGGAGTTCCCCGACGCCGAGGGAAACCCACGCGCCCGATTCGTATGGGAAGACGCCGACCGCCGCCGACGCGCCGCGGAAGAGGAACATCGTCCAGATCACGTTGAAGATCATGAACAGGATCAGCCAGGCGCCACCGGTGTGCGACCCGAAGAAGCGCGACGCGCGGTCCTTTCGTTCGGGCGCCTGGCGGATCCGGATGACCGCGAAGACCCCGAGCGAGACGAGCACCGCGACCGCGATGAAGTCCTGCAGGAAGCCCAAAACCGCCCAGTGCCCGATGAGCGGGATGTGGAAATCGTGGTCGAACAGGGCGCCGTACGCCTCGACGTAGACCGACCCGAGGATCACGAAACCCCAGAACGTGAACAGATGCGCGAGCCCGGGGACGGACCACTTGAGCAGCTTGCGCTGTCCGAAGACCTCGGCCAGATGCGTTTTCGCGCGGACGGCCATGACGTCGGAGCGTTTCTCGTCCGGCTGACCGGAGCGGATCAGTCTGGCGAGCCAGGCGGCGCGGCGGGCGGCGAAGGCGAGGCCGGCGACGGTGATGAGGAGACCGAGGATGAGACGAACGAGCACGAGTCCTCCGGGGGAGAATCGGCTCAGTGAGAGCCGGTGTAGTACCGGCACGCCTTGCAGGCGTACCGCATTTTGGCCACTCGCCACCGTTTTCGGTAGGCCTCGAGATGGCCCGGCCGTGGCGGATGCACGCCGAGCCGGTGGTGACGACGGATCCGTCGTCCCGCTTCGAAGAGTTCGGTCGCCAGGCCGAGATAGGCGCGCCTGAGCGCGATGCCCGGTTCCTCGGCGAGGTTGTCCCGGCAGAATCGGTGCAGGAGCGCGAGATCCGGCAGTCCGGGCGTTGTCGGGCCAGGGAGGTGCTCGACAACGCCGAGCCCGGGATGTCCGGGGGGAACGGAGAATCGGGCGGGTAGTCCACAATGGACGCAGGTGAGCGTGCAGCTCAGGCATCGGGTGACATGGCGGATCCGCCGTTCGCGCTGACCCTCGTCGATCGTCTCGCGAACGTGCCAACCCAAGGGAGCCTCCAAGACCGTGGTGTGTCCTGTGTCACTCTCAATACTGGAGAGTAGGGCTCGCTCGTGTGCTGCGACAGGTCCAACCGGATGGCATCCGGACGGCCGGTCGGCGTAACGCCGCGCGCCCGGCCGCGCACCGATCCCGCGTGATCAGACCCGGAACTCGCGTGATCGAAGCCGTCACCCGCGTGCTTGGAGGCGGAACTCGCGTGCTTGAGGGCGGATCTCATGAGTTCCGGCTCCAAACACGCGAGTCACGGCTCCAAACACGCGAGTTCCGCCTCCGATCACGCGAGTTCCGCCTTCCGTGCGGTCGCTCGCGATCACTGTGCCGCGCCGGTGGTTTCGCGTGACTGGCCGGACGACACGTGTGATCAGATGGACGACACGCGTGATCCGATGGACGGCACGTGCGCGGTCGGGTCCTGCCGCGAGCCGTCCGTCTGGACACGCGTGTCGTCCGTCCAGTCACGCGTGACCGCCGAATCGGTACCGGCACCCTTGCCCAGGCCTTCGGGTACTTCGGCATTCAGCGGGCTGAACGCGGTGAGTGACCGCGCACGCTTCCGCACACCGTGACCCACTCGTAGCCGAAAACGGCCCGCCCGGCGTCACGCGCTGGTTATAGTCCTGACCCGGGGTAATGGGGGAGGGAACGACGGCGATGGGCGGGTTCGTCACCGCGGCTCTGGGGTTTCCGGCCGTGCTCTTCAGCTTCCTGCTGATCGTGGTGATCGGCTACTGGCTGCTGGCACTGTTCGGCGGGATCGACACCGACGGTTTCGACGGCGGCGACGGGCTCCTGGCGGGCTTCGGCGGGGTCCCGCTGTCCATTTCGCTCTCTCTGCTGATCGCATTCACCTGGTTCGCCAGCCTGGCAGGAACGGTTCTACTCGATGACTTGGAGCTTTCGACACCATCGAGGATCGGGTTCGGGGTCGGCGTGCTCGCCGTCGCGCTCGTCCTCGGAACACTCGGGACGAGGGTGATCGTGGTGCCACTGCGCCGGGTATTCGGCCCCGCGAAGGAGCCGAGCAGGCGGGACTTCGTCGGTCGCGCCGCCGTCATCCGCACCTCGTCGGTGACACACGACTTCGGCCAGGCCGAGGTCGCCGCCGCCGACGGGTCGACGGCCATTGTGGACGTTCGGCAGGCGGGCCGAGGCAACCTGACGGCGGGCAGCCGCGTAGTTCTCTATGACTACGACTCCGAAGGCGAGTTCTTCTGGGTCGAGTCCTTGGACATCTGAAGCAGAAAAGGAACACTATGGGTGCCATCAGCGTGGGGGCCGGCGTTCTGATCGCCGTGATAGTTGTCATCCTCCTGGTCTTGCTCTTCACGATCACCAGGTTGTTCAAAAAGGTGCCGCAGGGGAAGGCACTGATCATCTCGAAGGTCCGTCGCGTCGACGTGACGTTCACCGGCGCGATCGTCCTGCCGGTGCTGCACAAGGCCGAGATCATGGACACCTCGGTCAAGGCGATGGAGATCACCCGCACCGGCCGTGAAGGCCTGATCTGCCGGGACAACATCCGCGCCGACATCCGGATCTCGTTCTTCGTCCGGGTCAACAAGACCGTCGAGGACGTCATCAAGGTCGCGCAGGCGATCGGCACCGAACGCGCGAGCCACGAGGCGACGCTGCAGGAACTGTTCAACGCCAAGTTCTCCGAGGCGCTGAAGACCGTCGGCAAGCAGCTGGACTTCGTGGACCTCTACACCAAACGCCACGAATTCCGCGACCAGATCATCCGCGTCATCGGCACCGACCTCAACGGGTACAGCCTGGAGGACGCGGCCATCGACTACCTCGAGCAGACGCCGATGGCGCAGCTCGACTCCGCGAACATCCTCGACGCGCAGGGTATCCGCAAGATCACCGAGCTGACCGCGATCGAGCACGTGCGCACCAACGAGTTCCGCCGCGGTGAGGAAAAAGAGATCACCCGCCAGAACGTGGACGCCCGCGAGGCGATCCTCGAACTGGAGCGGCGGCAGGCCGACGCCGAGATCAAGCAGCGCCGCGAGGTCGAGACCATGCGGGCGCGCGAAGAGGCCGAGATCGCCAAGGTCCAGGCGGAGGAGCGGCTCAAGTCGCAAGCGGCCGATCTGCGCACGGACGAGCAGCTCGGTGTCCAGCACCAGAACCAGCAGCGTGAGATCGAGGTCGCGGGCAAGAACCGCGAGCGCGTGATCGCCATCGAGAGCGAGCGCATCGAGAAGGACCGTCTGCTGGAGGTCATCGGCCGCGAACGCGAGACCGAACTGTCCCGCATCGCCAAGGACAAGGAAGTCGAGACCGAGAAGCGGTCCATCGCCGAGGTGATCCGCGAGCGGATCGCGGTCGAGAAGACCGTGGCGGAGCAGGAAGAGAACATCAAGAAGCTCCGCGTCGTCGAAGAGGCGGAGCGTCAGCGCTCGGCCACCATCATCCGGGCCGAGGCGGAGGCCCAGGAGAACCTCGTCAAGGACATCAAGGCCGCGGAAGCCGCCGAGGCGGCCGCCAAGCACAAGGCCCGCGAGGAACTGATGCTGGCCGAGGCGCGTCAGCAGGCCGCCGAGCTGGAGACCCGCGCGAAGATCCGTCTCGCGGAGGGCATCCAGGCCGAGGAGGCCGCTGTCGGCCTCGCCGCGGCGCAGGTCAAGGAACGCGACGCCGACGCGCTGGAGAAGGTCGGCCGCGCCGAGGCGATCGTCGAACGCGAGAAGGCGATCGTGCTCGCCGACGCGATGCGCGACAAGCTCAAGGGCGAGGCCGAAGGTCTCACCGAGAAGGCCGCCGCGATGGCCGCCCTCGACAGCGCCAGCCGCGAGCACGAGGAGTACCGCCTGCGTCTGGAGGCCGAGAAGGAGATCCGGCTCGCCGCGCTCAACGTGCAGCGCGAGGTCGCCGAGGCGCAGGCCACGGTGCTGGGCATCGGGCTGGAGAAGGCCGACATCGACATCGTCGGCGGCGAGACGATGTTCTTCGAGAAGGTCATCGGCTCGATCGGGCTCGGCAAGAGCGTGGACGGGTTCGTCGAGCACTCGGACGTCGTCCAGACGCTGGGGAAGTCGTGGCTCGACGGTTCGGGCAGCTTCACCGACGACATCGGCAAGCTGCTCGGTTCGGTGAGCACTGAGGACGTGAAGAACCTGACGCTGTCGGCCTTCCTGGCCAAGCAGCTGCAGGCGGGCGGCCCGGACAGCGGCAAGGTGCAGGAGCTGCTGGCCATGGCGCAGCGGCTCGGCCTCGCCGACAAGTCCGTCGCCGCCCTCGCCCCCGCGAAGCAGTGACGGCGACCGAACCGGCGGCAGGAACGGAGCAGCTGGACGCGGGCACCTACGAGGTGCTCCGCGCCCGGCTCGCCGCACAGGCCGCCGAACTGGCGAAACGCGCGGACGAACTCAACACCGCGCGGCTCGGGGTCTTCGGCAGCGCGCAGCTCGCGCTGATCGGCACGGAGCGGATCCGCACCGCGAACAACTGCGTGCCGCGCGACGTCGTGTCGGTCGGCGGGCGGATGTTGTTCGGCTACAACGTCTTCATCGGTCTCAAGCCCGAGACGACGGTCGACGACGTCTTCTCGCTCCACGGCTTCAGTCATGACGACGAGGCTTTCCGCTTCGACGACGTGCCGGCCGAAGAGCTGCCGGGTTTGCTGCGCGACGAGCAGTTCGTCCGCGATTTCGCCGAGCTGTACCGGTACTACCGGCAGGCGAAGCTGCTTCAACTGCGCCGGGTCGAGGGCAAACTGCTCGCGGTGTTCCAGATCGGGCCGCGGACCGAGGACATCCGCGTGCTGCGCTGGGGCATCGCCGCCGACGGCAAACCGTCCTATGTGGACAGTCGGGGCGAACGCGACCACGTCTTCCCGCCGTCGCACGACTTCGAATGGATCGAGACCAGCCGCGAGCAGCACGTTCTCGGCAGGCATCCGCACATCTCGATCGAGGACGAGGTGTTCGTCGAGACCGTCGGCGGCAACCTGACGATCAAGGTCGAGAACAACACCGAGACCGGCGAGGGCGTCTACTCCGAGCCGGTCGAGGAACCGCTGCAGAGCCTGGCGGACGCCGAAGTGTCCTACGCCAGGATCGGCCCGCTCATCCTGCTGCGGATGCTGCCGTACAAGGAGACCGAGCACCGGTACCTGGTGTTCAACACCCGCACCCGGGACGTGGTACGCCTCGACGGGATCGGGCAGGCGTGCCAGCGGCTGCCCGAGGACCACGGCATCATCTTCCCCGGCGGGTACTACCTCGACACGGGCATCAGCAAGACGTTCGACACCACGGTGGACGAGCTCGAATTCGAGCGGGTGATCCGATCGCCCAACGGGGAGGACGTGCTCTACGTCTTTCACGCGCGGGCCGAGGGCCGCTCGCTTCTCCTGCCGTACAACGTGATCCGCAAAGAGGTCTCGAACCCGATCCCGTGCCACGGGTACTCGCTGTTCGACGACGGCACGATGGTGCTGTTCCGCGCGCTGTCCGACGAGCCGAGCCGGGTGCACCCGATGCAGGTGTGGCGGACGCCGTTCCAATCGGACACGTACGCCGCGTCGCAGCCGGCCGGGACCGGACCGCTGGAGCGGGTCGGCAACGCCGATCTGGTCCGCGGGATCTCCGATTGTCTTTCCATCGGCCGGATGGTCGGCGAGATGGCGCCGTCGGCGGCGGTGTTCGAGGCGTTGATCGCCGCGTGCGCGCGGGTTTTCGATCACTACCACTGGCTCGGCGAGGCCGAACTCGGTGATCTGCGGTCGCCGCTTTCGGACGTCCGGGTCACCGCGGAGCAGGTGCTCGACGAGTTCGAGACGGTCACCTCGCTCACCGCGCAGGCTGCCGAAGCCGTCGAAGAGGCGGCCGCGGAAACCGCGTCGCTCGTGCGGAAGGTGCGCGGCGAGGCATTGAACGCGGCCGACGCGTGGGTGCGCAGGCTCGCCGAAATGCACCGCGCGCGAGGACATCTCGTCACCGTGCGGGAACTGCGGTACGCCGACACCGACCGCGTCGACAAGGTGATCGCCGACCTGGACACGGAGTTCGGCGAGGCCGCGCAACGGGCCGTCCGGTTCCTCCAGGGCGAGGACGCGTTCACCGGCTATCACGCCGAGGTCGACAGGCTGATCGAGGCCGCGGGCGCGATCTCCACCGTCGCGGAGGCGGTCCCGGTCGCCGAGCAGCTGGACGAGCAGTCCGGCGGGCTCGAAGTCCTCACCGACGTCGTCGGCGGGCTGGAGATCGCGGACGCCGTGGTGCGGACGAAGATCCTCGAACGCGTCGGCGAGGTCATCGGCGCGGTCAACCGGGCTCGGGCCACCCTCGACGCGCGGCGCAAGGAACTGCTGGAGACCGAGGGTCGGGCGGAGTTCGCGGCCGAGTTCGCGCTGCTCGCGCAGGCCATCACCGGCGGGCTCGCGGTCGCGGACACCCCGGACCGCTGCGACGAGCAACTGGGCAGGTTGCTGCTACAGCTGGAAAACCTCGAATCGCGGTTCGGCGAGTTCGACGACTTCCTGGTTTCGCTGGGGGAGAAGCGCACTGACGTCTACGAGGCGTTCTCCTCGCGCAAGCAGGCTTTGCTCGACGAGCGGGCGCGTCGCGCGGACAGGCTGGTCGATTCGGCCGGGCGGATCCTGACGAGTGTCACCCGCCGCGTTGGCACGCTCGGGTCGGTCGACGAGATCAACACCTACTTCGCGTCCGATCCGATGGTCGCGAAGCTGCGCAGCGTCGTCGCCGAACTGCGTGACCTCGGCGACCAGGTCCGCGCGGAAGAGCTCGAAGGCCGGGTCAAGGCCGCTCGCCAGGAAGCCGGCCGCGCCCTGCGCGACAGGCTCGACCTCTACGGCGAGGGCGGCGAGACGATCCGCCTCGGCCGCAACACCTTCGCGGTCAACACGCAGGACATCGACCTCACCCTGGTGCCGCACGACGGCGGGATGAAGTTCGCGATCACCGGGACCGACTACCGCTCGCCCGTGCGGGACGAGTCGTTCGAGGCGACGCGGCCGTACTGGGATCAGCTGCTGGTCTCGGAGTCGCCCGAGGTCTATCGCGCCGAGTACCTGGCGACGTCGATCCTGGACGAGCAGCCGGATCTGCAAGAGACCGATCTGCTGGACGTCGTCCGGCGCGTCGCGGGAGACCGCTACGACGAGGGTTACGCGCGCGGCGTGCACGACCACGACGCCGCCGCGATCCTGGCCGCGCTGGTGCGCCTGCGTTCCGCCGCCGGATTGCTGCGGTACCCGCCCGCCGCGCGGGCTGCCGCTCAGCTGTTCTGGGCTTTCGGTGCCGAAGAGGCGGCGAAGTCCGCGTGGACGACGCGCGCCGCGTCGCTCGCGCGAGTGCGGGAGGCGTTCGGCCACACGACGGCGATCGACTCGCTGGCGGGTGAGTTCGCCGAGGCGATGGCCGCGTTCGCCACGTCGTCCGGGTTGACGCTGGACCTCGAATTCGCCGGTGAGTACCTGTTCGAGGAACTCGCCGACGCCTCGCCGGGCTTCGTCACCAGCGGTGGCGCGCGCACGTTGCTCGACAAGTTCCGGCTCGACCGCCGCAGCTTCGCCGAAGACCTTCGTGCCCTCGAAGACCTCGCGGACCGTCACCAGCTCGCCGAAGCCTGGCTTTCGTCCTTCGTGGACTCCGCTGGGATTCCGGGTGACGAGCTGGCGGAGGCCGTCGCGATGGAACTCGCCGATCTGCCGCGCTATGAGTCCTCGGCGGAACTCGCGGCCACTGTGGACGGTCTGCTCGGCGCGCACCCCCGTATCGTCAACAGGTCCCTGACCCTGCGACTCGACGAGACGCTGGCGAGGACGCGGCGGTTCCGGCGCGACCGGGTGCCGGGTTTCCGGGCGTATCAACGGCAGCGCAACGAACTGGTGGCCGCGGAGCGGGACAGGCTGCGGCTGGCCGAGTACAAGCCGAAGGTGATGAGCGCCTTCGTGCGCAACAGGCTGCTCGACGAGGTCTATTTGCCGTTGATCGGCGACAACCTCGCCAAGCAGCTCGGCGCGACCGGCGATGCCCGGCGCACCGACCAGTCCGGTCTGCTGCTGTTGATCTCACCGCCCGGGTACGGCAAGACGACGCTCATGGAGTACGTCGCGAGCCGTCTGGGGCTGGTGTTCGTCAAGGTGAACGGGCCGGCGCTCGGGCACGAGGTCACGTCGGTGGATCCGGCGGACGCGCCCAACGCGACCGCGCGGCAGGAGGTCGAGAAGATCTCGTTCGCCCTGGAGCAGGGCAACAACGTTCTGCTGTATCTGGACGACATCCAGCACACTTCGCCGGAACTGCTGCAGAAGTTCATTTCGCTGTGCGACGCGCAGCGGCGGATGGAAGGTGTCTGGGAGGGCCGGACACGGACGTACGACCTGCGCGGCAAGCGGTTCGCGGTCTGCATGGCCGGTAACCCGTACACCGAGCAGGGCAAGCGGTTCCGGATCCCGGACATGCTCGCCAACCGCGCGGACGTGTGGAACCTCGGCGATGTGCTTTCGGGTAAGGAAGAGCTGTTCGCGCTGAGCTACATCGAGAACTCGCTCACCTCGAACACCGTGCTGGCGCCGTTGGTCTCGCGGGAACGGTCCGATGTGGACGTTCTCGTGCGGCTGGCCCGCGGCGACGGTTCGGTGCGGGCGGATCAGCTGAAGCACTCGTACTCGGCGACCGAACTGGAGCAGATCCTCGCCGTGCTGCGGAAATTGATCCAGGTGCAGCGGATCGTCCTGAAGAACAACCAGGCGTACATCGCTTCGGCCGCGCAGGCGGACGCGTCCCGGGTCGAACCGCCGTTCCAGCTGCAGGGCTCGTACCGGAACATGAACAAGCTCGCCGGCCGGATCGTTCCCGCGATGAACGACGCCGAACTCGAGGCGCTGATCGACGACCACTACGCCGGCGAAGCGCAGACGCTCACCTCGGGCGCGGAAGCGAACCTGCTGAAGCTGGCCGAATTGCGCGGGCGCCTGACCACCTCGGAGGCGCAGCGGTGGGCGGACGTGAAGGCGGCGTACCTGCGGGCGCAGGCGCTCGGCGGGGACGACGAGGACCCGATGAGCCGGGCGGTCGGCGCCATGGGCCTGCTGGCGGATCGGGTCGGTGCGGTCGAGGCGGCTATCGAGCGGGCTTCGGAGCGGATGGTCGTTCGGGATGTGATGTAAGGCGGCTGCGGGCGTTGCGGGGCGTTGCCGGAAATCGGCAATGCCCTGCGGTGCCTCTTGTCGCCGGGTATCGGGGATGCCTGGTGTTGAGCGGGTGTCGTTGCCGAAAAACGGCAACATCTTGCGATGTCTCACCTCGCCGGGAAGCGGCAACGCTTGGTGTTGAGCGGTTGTCCGGAACCGGCGTCCTTGCCGAAAACGGCAGTGCCTTGTTGTGTCTCTCGTTGTCGGATATCGGGGCGCGTGGTGTCGAGCGGGTATCCGGGACCGGTGTCCTTGCCGAAACGGCAACGTCTTGCAATGTCTCACCTCGCCGGGAAGCGGCAACGCGCAGCGCCAACCGAACACCCAGAACCCGCAATGCCTTGTGGCGCCTGCATGATCGAGAACTGTCGGTGGCTGGTCGTATGGTGATCGGGTGGACACACACGAAGCCACACCGGTGGCATTACTCGAAAAACTCACTGAACCCGGAAGCCTGGAGCTCGTCAACGCAGCCGTCTTCTCTTTGGACGACGCCGATTGTGTTGCTGTCGCGAAAGCGGCGTCGGCGGGGATCGCGCAGTTGGAGGCGGTCCGGTTCCGGGCGATCGCACAACTGAACCGGCACCGAGAGGGGGCGCGGAGCGTAACCCAGGAGGTCGCTTTCGAGTTGTCCCTTGTGGACAATCATGCGGGGGCGATGGTCGCCGCCGCTGACGCGTTGACCACTCGCCTGCCCCGCACGCTGAACCTGATGGACGAGGGGAAGCTGGCCGGGTTCAGCGCGATGAAAGTCGCCGCGGCCACCGCGTGGCTCTCGGACGAGAACGCGCTCGCCGCGGACGCGGCACTGGAGGACCGGTTACCGGGCAGGAATCCTGATCAGATCCGGAAAGCGGCGAGTCACGCGGCCGACACCGTTGACCGCGACGGCGCCGACGCACGCACCGCCCGTCATCGCGAAGGTCGCCGTCTCACCCTGAGGCACGGGGAGACCGGGGTCGCGTCGATCGAGGTCGAGGATGGCCCGGTCGAAAAGGTCACCGCCGCCTACCGGCGGATCGACCGTGAGGCCCGGGCCCTCAAAACCGGTGGCGAGACCCGCACCCTGGATCAGCTCCGCGCGGACGTCGCGCTCGACCTCCTGCTCGGCGGCACCGGCGGCACCGGCGAACGCGCCGAGGTGTTCCTGTACATGGACCTGGACACTTACCTCGGCCTCAACAACGACCCCGCCGAACTCGCCGGACACGGCCACATAACGGCCGCGTTGGCTCGGCACATCGCCACCGGCCCGAACACCGTGCTCCGCCGGATCATCACCGACCCGCTTTCCGGACAGGTCCTCGACCTCGGCCGCGACCGCTACCGGCCCACCGCCGGTCTCGACGAGTTCGTCCGGGTCCGGGACCGTGAATGCCGAAGACCCGGTTGTCACCGCGTCGCCCAGGCCTGCGACCTCGACCACGCGGTGCCCTGGCAACACGGCGGCCACACCGACGCCGACGATCTCATCGCCTTCTGCCGCCGAGACCACCGCCTCAAAGACGAACCCGGCTGGACCTTCCAGCTCACCCCCGACGGCACCCTCACCGTCACCACTCCGACCGGACAAAGCTACGACAGCGCGCCGCCCCCACTCCACGAGCCTCGCCCACGCACCGCCGAGGAGCCACCACCGTTCTGAGCGCCGTTGCCGGAAAACGGCGACGCGCTCCCAGCTACCTGCCTCGACTCGAAACTCTCCTTCGCACCCAACGGCGATGGCCGCGGCCCGTCGGGTTCTGTTGCCGAAATCCGGCGACGATCGCGACTTGTGGATCGCATGCGCCGGAGCTTCTCCGCCTCATTTGTCGAGATTCGGCGACATGTTCACGCGGGTCTGCGTCGGCTCGAACCCCTCGGCTTGAGGCAGTCTCCTGCGCGTCCAACGACGGGGGCTGCGGTCCGTCGGGTTCTGTTGCCGGAATCCGGCAACGATCGGCCAGTTGTGGATCGTATGTGCCGGAGCCATTCCGTCCCATTTGTCGAAATTCGGTGACGGGGTCACGCGGGTCTGCGTCGGGTCGAACCCCTCGGCTTGAGACAGTCTCCTTCGCGCCCAACGACGAGGGCCGGGACCCGCCGGGGCTTGTCGCCGAAATCCGGCAACGATCGGGACTTGTGGATCGCTTGCGCCGGAGCCACTCCGTCCCATTTGCCGAAGTTCGGCGACACGCTCACGCGAACCTGCCTCGGGTCGAACACCTCGGCTTGGGAGGGCTATCGCCGCGCCCCGGCGACGATATTGCCTGGTCGCCGCGCACCCCACCGGCAGGCAGCCACCGCTCTGAGCCCGTTGCCGAGAAACGGCGCCATTGCCGAAAAGCGGCCACCGCGCTCAAGCCTCCAAAGACCCCAAAGCCGCCAACTGCGCCCCGGTCAGCCGTTCCACCAAAGGAACCGCCCGGTACTCCCCATCAAGCGAACCACCGCGAACCACCGTCACCGGACCGGCGATGTGCGGATGCTCGTCCACCACCCGCAAAGCCCCCGTCACCCGCTCCTCCGGCCACCCCAACGCGGACGCGAGCGCCGAAACGGGAAGCGCGCGTCTCGCGTGCAGCAGAGCGGCGAGCACGGTCAGCGCGTCGCTGGCGTAAACGGCGACGCGGTCGTCCAGCATGACTTCGTTGATGCGCGCGTGAAAGCGGGAGAGATCGTCCATGCGGGCACCCGCCGGGGTCGAAGGACCGAGGACTTCGGCACCTTGGCGGGAGATCTTGACCCATTCCTGGTTCGCCCGGATGCTCTCGGCCCACACGCGCTGCGGCATCTCCTCGTCGAGGACGTACTGCTCCCGCCGCCCGTCCCGTTCCCGGCGGAGCATCGCCTGCGCTTCGAGGTAGGCGACGGCGTTCGAGACCGAGGCGGGGCTGACCTGGAGCCGCCGGGCGAGCTCGGCCGCGCTGAGCACGCCGTCGTCGCTGACGGCCAGACAGGAGAGCACTCGCGAGGTCATCCGCGGCAGTCCGGTCGCGACCATCATTTCGGCGAAGTCGGTTTCGAAGGCGCGCACCGCCTCCGGGTCCCGCCCGTAGCCGTTCTGCACGACGGGGGTGGCCCGCGGCCGCGGCTTGCGGCGTCGCGCCCGTTCCCCGGTCACCCGGCTCGCTTCTTCGGCGCGGTAGCCGGAATGGCCGCTGTTGCGTGCGACCTCGCGGCTGATCGTCGACGTCGGGCGCCCGAGCCGCCGGGCGATTTCGGCGTAGCCGAGACCGTCCTTGAGCAAGGTCGCGATCAGCCGGCGGTCCTCCTGGGTCAGCCTGCCGCCCGGCATGGGCACCTCCTGTGCGTTCAGTCGCAGATCATTGCAACGTTTCGTTGCGTTCACCGGCAAGATCGTTGCAACGATTCCGGGAAATCTACCAGCTATTACGACCAAAAGGCCAGGTTCAAGCTTTGAAGGGTCTGTAAATGCAACGTAGCCTTTTAGTATCGCTAAAAACTGGGAGGAACAGCTATGACGACTTCAGGACCCCATCTCGCGGAGTTGCCGCTCGAACGGCCGCGCGGCTGCCCGTTCGACCCGCCCGCCGAACTCGGCCCGCTGCGCGACGAGCACCCGCTCGTCCGGATGACGTTCCCGGGCGGCCACGAAGGCTGGCTCGCGACGGGGCACGCGATCGTCCGGGAGGTCACCGCGGATTCGCGCTTCAGCGCACGGCAGGAACTGTTGCACTCACCGCTGCCGGGCCCGGCGGCGATGGTGGTGCCGCCGCCCGCGCCGCCGGGGCTGTTCATCAAGATGGACGATCCGGAACACGGCCGCTACCGCAAGCTGCTCACCGGCAAGTTCACCGTCCGCCGGATGCGGCTGCTCGCCGAACGGGTCGAGCAGGTGACCGCCGAATTCCTCGACGCGATGGAGAAGCAGGGAACGACGGCCGATCTGGTGACGGCCTTCGCCCAGCCCATTCCGGCGCTGATGATCTGCGAGCTGCTCGGCGTCCCCTACGAGGACCACGAGTTCTTCCGCCGCAACGTCCTGCCGCTGAACATGCCGGACTCCTCGCTCGAAGAACAGAACGCCGCCATGAACGCGCTGGGCGAGTACCTCTACAAACTCGTCGTGGCCAAGCGGGCCGAGCCGACCGACGACATCCTCGGCGACCTCGCCGCCACCGAACTCACCGAGGAGGAACTCACCGGCATCGCGTTCCTGTTGCTGGGGGCCGGTTTGGACACCACGGCGAACATGCTGGGGCTGGGCACCTTCGCGCTCCTGCAGCACCCGGAGCAGCTGGCCCTCCTGCGCGAAGATCCCGAACGGATCGACGGCGCGATCGAGGAACTGCTGCGCTACCTGGCGATCACGCACACCGGTGCGCGCACCGCGCTCGAAGACGTCGAAATCGGCGGGCAGCTCGTCAAAGCGGGGGAGGTGGTCGCGATCTCGGTGCTGGCCGCCAACCGCGACCCGCTGAAGTTCCCCGAGCCCGACCGGCTCGACATCGGGCGGAAGACCGCCGGGCACCTGTCCTTCGGGCACGGGGTGCACCAGTGCCTCGGTCAGCAGCTCGCGCGGGTCCAGATGAAGGTCGCCTTCACCGGCCTGCTGGCCAGGTTCCCGGCGCTGCGCCTGGCCGTTCCGGCCGAGGAGGTCCCGATGCGGTCCGACTCCGACATCTACGGGGTGTACTCGCTCCCGGTGGCGTGGGACTGATCGCGATGCGACTCGAAGTCGACCGGGAACGCTGTGTGGGCGCCGGAATGTGTGTGCTGACCGCGCCCGAGGTGTTCGGACAGGACGAAGAAGACGGCCGGGTCCGGTTGCTCGACCCGGAACCGGACGGGATCGGCGAAGCCGTGCAGTTGTGCCCGGCGGCGGCGATCACGGCGAAGGACTAGGACGCCGTCCAGGCCAGGGGGTGCCGGGCGGGCACCCCCTGGCACGGGATCAGCCGATCTCCGCGAGGACCTTGCCCGCGTCGGCGTTCCGCACGGCGGTGCCGGCGTAGTTCCGCTGGACCTGGGCCTTCTCCTGGGCGTTCGGGTTCACGCTGGCGCAGCTGACACCACCGGTCGAACCGGACATCAGCGACGAGCACGGCCCGGGCTTCACGTCCGGCAGGCCGAGGCTGTGGCCCAGCTCGTGCGAGGCGATCCGGGTCTTGTTGTAGCCCTGCTGGACGGCCTGCCTGCCGTACCAGACGGTGACCGTGCCGTTCGGGCGGACCGGGCCGAGGGTGGCGCGCGGCCAGCCGTTGTCGGCGACGATCCGGATGTTGACCCGCTGCCCCGGCGTCGCCTTCACGAGACGGACGTTGGTGACGTTGGTGTTCCAGACGTTGACGCCGGCGGCCACGTCTGCCTTGAACTCCGCGGCCTGGCTGTCGTCGTAGGTCAGGGTGGTCGCCAACATCTCGGCGGCACCGGCGGAGGGTGCCGAGAGCACCGAGATGGAGAGCGCGGCGCCGGTGAGCACCGCGGCGAAGGTACGTCGAAGCACGTTGAACTCCTCGCGTTTAAGGCGTGCTGGAATTTCGGAGCAGTGTCGACACTTTTGTTCTGGCGGGAGGAATCTGTGCGTGATCCTCCGTTGCCTCCGCGTGATGTTAGGACCTGTCAAGGTTGTCGGGGTACCCGCCGATAGTCGCCTGTCGTTAACCATGATCTTGACGCGACCGGGAGACTGTGCCGTTATGACGACGGCGCGTTTCACCGGACACGAAGACCCGATCCTCGCGGTCGCGGTGAACGGAAACCGGCTGGTCACCGGGGGTGCGGACAGGACCGTCCGGGTCTGGGACCTGGAGACCGGCGTACAGCGGTTCGTGCTGAGCGGCCACGATCGGCCGGTGCTCGCGGTGGGTATCTCGGGTGGGCACGTGGTCGGCTGCGATGGGGCGACGGTGCGGCGCTGGCGGCTCGCCGGGCACGAGGCAGCACCACCAGAGGTCCAGACCACCAAGCGGACCGTCGCGGTCGCGGTGGCGAACGAGTTCGCCGTGTCCGGCGCGGGAAGCGTGGTCGAGGTCCGGCGGCTCGACGGGGTGACCGTGCGGGGTCTCCGCACCGGCGGTCCGGAGGTCGAATCGGTCGCGGTGACCCCGGACGGCCGGGTCGTCGTCGCCGGTGACGACACCGGTGGCGTCCGGCTGTGGGACCGGGAAGTCGTTTCCCACTACCGGTTCGGGGGCGCGGGCGCGGTCCACGTGGTCGCGGTTTCGGCCGACGGCCAACGTGTGCTGTCCGGTGAGGGCGAGACCGTCCGCCTGTGGGGGCGCCGGGGCGATCCGACGCTCGTCTTCCCCGGCCACACCGGCGTGGTGCGGACACTGGCCTTCAGCCCGGACGGCAGACTGGTGTTCTCCGGCGGTTCCGGCGGCGAGGTCTGCGTCCGCGCCGTCGACGACCCGGCCGCGTACACGCTCCTCAAGGGACACCGGGGAAACGTCCGCGCGATCGCCTGCACGGCGGGCAACGAGAAGATCGTCACGGTCGGGGACGACCGCACGATCCGGGTGTGGGACCGCTTCGGCAACCAGATCGACGGCACCGGTTTCGTCGAGCCCAAACCCGGGCGGGCGCGCCCGCGGATCACACCCGACATCGAAAGCCCGGTCGACCTGATCGGCTTCCAGGACGACGTGCGCACCCTCGCCGCGGTCATCGCCGACCGCGAGACCAGCCCGCCGTTGTGCGTCGCGCTGCTGGGCCCCTGGGGGTCCGGCAAGTCCAGCTTCGTGCGGCAGGTGACCGACCGGGTCGCCGAACTGGCCCGGCGCTCCCGGGGTGACGCCGCCACCGGCGTGTTCGCCGGTGAGATCCGGCAGATCCGGTTCAACGCCTGGCAGTACCACGACGATCACCTGTGGGTCGGGCTGGTGGACCACCTGTTCCGGAACCTGGGCTCGCCCCGGACCCACGCGGACGCCGGCGAGGTCCGTGACGAACGGGAGGAACTGCGGACCCGGCTGGCGGGCCTCGAAGCCGTCAAAGCGGCCTCCCCGCGCACCTGGCGCTGGCGGCTCCTGGTGTCCGGCGTGGACCGGGCCGAACGCCGACGGCGCCGCCTCGCCGTCGCGGGCTACGCGGTCTCCGGCGTGCTCGGTCTCGTCGCGGCGATCGTCGGCTGGACGTTGTGGCACAACGCGATCCTCGCCGCGGCGGGTGCCGTCGTCGCCCTCGGCGCCGTGCTGACCCCGGCGCTCACCACGGCCAGGGCCGCCCTCGCGCCGATGAAGTCCACATTGGACAAACTGCGGAGCGACGTCGGCAAACGAGCCGAGCGGTTCGAGGCGGAGGTCCGGGAGACCGAGGAACGGCTCCGGCGGCTGGACGCGGCCGCCCGACTCGGCGATCTGATCGAAGAAGCGAAGACCGGCCGATACGGGGACTACCAAGGGGTTTTCGCCCGGGTCCGGGAGGATCTCGCGGACCTCAGCGCCGATCTGGTGGACGCGCGGAAGGAATGGCTGCTGGCGGGCGCCAAGGGCGAGCCGCCGCTGGAACGGATCGTGCTCTACATCGACGATCTCGACCGCTGCCCGCCGTCGAAGGTGATCGAGGTGCTCGCCGCGGTGCACCTGCTGCTGGCCCTGCCCGCGTTCGTCGTGGTGGTGGCTGTCGATCCGAGATGGCTGCGGCGATGCCTGGACCAGCACCACGAAGAACTGTTCGGCACCGGGGAAGCCGGGCAGGCCGAGTACCTCGACAAGATCTTCCAGATCGTGTTCGCCCTGCGTCCCCTGGGAGCCGCGGCGGACGAACTGATCGACGCCCTGATGCCGATCGAAGGACGGGAACCGGCGACCGCCGGGCGCGGGGTGGAACCCGAAGACGGACTCGTCTTCGAAAGCGGCGAAGGCGACGGTCCGGAGGAATTCCTCGTCGAGGACAAAACCCCGCCCACGTTCTACAACATGCGACCGGACCGGTTGCGGCTCACCGAGGTCGAACGCGATTTCGTCCATGTGCTCCGGAAAAGGCTCAACACGCCGCGCGAGATCCGGAAACTGGTCAACCTGTACCGGCTCGTGCGCATCGGCATTCCCGACGCGGAACTGGCGCGGTTCGTCGGCGGCCCGTATCGGGCGGTGCTCGTCCTGCTGACCCTCCTGGTCGCCGACCCGGGAGCCGCGCGCTCCACCTTCATCGCGCTTTCCGACGGTGAATCGCCTGCCGAAGCCTTTCCACCTGAATGGCGGCTAGACGTCGAATCCTTCGATGATCTACAGGTCTATCGGAATTGGGTGGGTACCCTCGCCCGCTTCAGTTTCGAAACCTACGATCTGGTGACCGAGGATACGGAACCGGGAACCACGTTGTAGCTACACTTGCGCGCTACGACGTCGAGGGGGCGCGCATGCGGAGATCAGGCTGGCTTTCGCTCGTCTTCGGCGCGTTCGTCGGGACGCTCGTGATCGTCCTGCTCGCGACCACGGTCACCGCGCCCTCGAACGCGGCCAGGACCGACTGCGTCCGGCTGGTCACCAGTTCCTCCACGGAGAAGGGCGACCTGATCGCCGAACTGGCCGAGCGGTACAACAACACCGGCCGCACCTTCGACGGCGGCCGGTGCGCGAAGGTCGAGGCGTTCAAGAAGACCTCGGGCGCCGCGCTCGACCTCATCGCCGACGGCTGGAACGACATCGACGAGAACCAGCCCGAACCCCAGGTCTGGCTGCCGAGTTCGTCGCTCTGGCTCGACCTGCTGCGCCAGCGCGGCAAAGGCGACCTGGTCGAGGACGGCCAGAAGATCTCGCTCGCGACGAGCCCGATGGTGATCGCGATGCCGGAGCCGATGGCCAAGGAACTCGGCTGGCCCGCGAAGGGCATCGGCTGGCGGGACGTGCTCGAGGTGAACCGGAAGGGCGGCTGGGGCGGCGTCGACCCGAAGAACGCGCAGTGGGGCAACTTCACGCTGGGCAAGGACAATCCGCGCCGATCGACCTCGGGGCTCGCCGCGACGATCTCGACCTATTTCGCGGCGACGGGCGGTGACTACGGCAAACTCGACGCCGCGGACGCCGTGCAGTTCGTCCGCGGCATCGAGGCGTCGGTCGCCTACTACAGCGACGACTCGGTGGCGTTCCTGAAGACTCTGTACGAAGAGGACCAGAAGAAGCCCACGCCCTACATCAGCGCGATGGCGATGCAGGAGCAGATGGTCTACCTCTACAACCACGGCGCGCCGACCGGTGACCCGAAACAGTTGCGGGCCGACCCCGCCCCGCTGAACCGGCCGCTGGTGGCCGTGCACCCGAGCGAGGGGACGGTCCTGATCGACCATCCCTTCCTCACCACGGCCAAGGCGTCGCCGGAGCAGCGGGTGGCGGCCAAGGACTTCGCCGAGTTCCTCCGGGAACCGGCACAACAGGACCGCTTCCGCGATCTCGGCTTCCGCGACGCGGAAGGGCGCGGGAACGAGAAGCTGGCTCAGGGCGTGCATGCCGCGGGAGCCGAACCCCGGCCCATCGCGCTCCCCAGCGGCCGGCAGATCCAGAAGATGCTGGACGGCTGGGAATACACGCAACGGCGCGGCCGGATCCTGCTGGTGCTGGATCTTTCCGGATCGATGAACGAGCCGTTCGACAAGAACCGCAAGGACAAGCCGTACTCCGAGCGCCGGATCGACCTGCTGAAACCCGCGATCAAGAAACAACTCGAGTACCTGCATCCCGAAGACGAGGTCGGGCTGTGGACGTTCTCGGACGGTTACGAGGAAAAGATGCCGATCGGCAAGGTCAAGAACGTCCGCGGCCCGATGCTCGGCATGATCGACAACCTGACCCCGAAAGGGGATACCGCGCTGTACCAGACGGTGATGGCCGCCAACGACAAGATGCGGCGCGAGTTCGATCCGAGCCTCATCAACGCCGTGGTCTTCCTGACCGACGGCCAGAACACCGAGGCCGGGACCAGGGAGCAGGTGTTGCAGAACGTCGACGCGGAACGGCTGGACAACTCCGTCCGGATCTTCACCATGGCGTACGGAGCGCAGGCGGACAGCCGCGTGCTCGACGAGATCGCGCTGAAGTCCAAGGCCCGTGGTTACCAGGCCGTCGACCCACAGGGCATCGACAAGATGTTCGTCAACGTCTTCAGCAACTTCTGACATGGCCGAGCACGACAACCGCCCGTTCCACGTCGTCGCGGTGGTACTCGCCCTGATCGCCGGGCTGATCGGCCGCGCGGTGACCTACCCGCATCCGCAGGCGTGGCTCTTCGGCGCCGCCGCCGCGCTCGCCGTGCTGTTCCCGGCCGAAACCGCGTTCTTCGTGCTGAACGGCAGGCGGCCGAGACCGGCGCGGGAGAAGCGCGCGCCGGAACCCGCCGGCTACGACCACTACAGCCTGCTCGGACGGGCGCTGACAGCCATCGAAACGGTGCAGCCGGGCGAAACCGAGCTCGCGGCAGTGTTCCGGAACGCGGTGACGAGACTCGAAAGCCACCGGGGCCGGAACGCGCCCGAGGTCGTGGAACTGCAGGTCACGGTGAAGCAGACCACCGAAAAACTGGAGCGACACGCGCGGGACGAGAATCCGGATCAGGTGATGCTCGTCCAGCGGATGAGGGTGTACCGGGAAACGCTCGAAGACGCCATCGCGGCGGTCGAACCACGCTGAGTGTTCGGTGCCGAACAGACTACGGCCGTGCGTCATGCTGATCTGACAGTATGCCGTTGATCGGGCGCCGGGTTGTCGAGGGCGTGGAACATGTGGTCGTACCGGTGGAGCACCGGTTCAGCCTGGAGGAAGCCGTACTGGCGGTGATGGCCGCCAAAAGCACTGTGCGGCCCGCTCCAGGAATCAAGGTCGCTCCGCTGAAGGTGTCGGAGGTACGGTCAGCGCTGCTCTACGCGGCGAAGCACGCCGATAGGCGACACCAGATCGTAGACAGCTATTTCGTCGAGGCCGAAGACGGACCGTTGCACCGGTTGGCCGAGTGGATCAGAACGGAACTGGTCCGGCTGGGCATCTTCACCACCCACGACGGTTCCGCCGCCGGATCGGGTGGCCGATTCGGTTACTCTCCGCGATAGGTGTTCACGACTGCCTGGGAGGGTGTTTCGTGGGTTTGGGGCCGGAGGGCGCCGAAGAGAGAGAACGTCCGTTCCTGGAGAGGCTGGACGAACCCGTCCGTGCCCGGTTGCTGGAGATGGGTACCCCGCAGACCTACGACAGCAGACAGGCGCTGATGCGGGCGGGCGAACCCGGCGACTTCGTCATGCTTCTACGGCATGGTTATGTGAAGGTGACCAGCGCCGACCGGATGGGCGCGACGGTCATTCTCGACGTCGGCGTGCCCGGCGATCTGCACGGTGAGATCGCGGTGATCGCGGGCGGGATCCGGATGGCCGACGTCGTCGCCATCGAAGAGGTCCATGTCCGGCGGATCGCGGCGAGCGAGTTCAACCGGTTCCTGCTGGATCATCCGGCGGCGATGCGCGAGGTGCTCGTCAGCGTCGCCCGGCGGTTCGTGCTCGCCCAGCGGCAGCGGACGCAATCCTGGAAACCGCAGGCCGTGGCCAGGGTCGCGACCCGGCTGGACTACCTCGTCGACGTCTGTGGCATCCGGACACCCGCCGGCTGGCGGATCGGGATCCCGTTGAGCCAGGACGAACTCGCGCAGTTCATCCCGATGGGGCGGACCATGGTCGCCCAGGCACTGGACAAGCTCCGGAAGGCGGGAGTAGTGGCCAGTTCGCGCCGTGCGATCACCGTCGTCGACCGCGAGGCACTGCGGGTGATCACGGAAAAAGGTGTGACTTAGCTCACTGGCGTTGACCAGCGCGGGGTCAGGTTTTGTTCGGTTCCGAACAGAACTTCCGGTGAGGAGTGGGAACACTGCTTTCTGCCGCCAATTTTCACCGATCAGGGGAGGGGTCGCAGAGATGCAGGTGCTGACCTCAGGCCAATACAACGCGCACACCCACGCCGTGCTTTCCGTCGACATCGTCGGTTCGTCCAAGGCCAGTGACGACCTGCTGGACCCGATGAAGACCGAGATGGAAACGCTGGTTTCCCGCTCTTTCAACGCGGTGGGACTCGCACCGGGGGAAGCGCGTCACTTCCGGGAGACCGGGGACGGGCTGATGGTCGCATATCCGGACAACGCCGTCGGCCAGCTCTGCGAGGTCGTGTTCCACTTGGACCATCTGCTCCGGACCCGCAACCGCTACGCCCGCGTCCCGATGCGGGCCCGGGTGGCGGTCCACATGGGACCGATGGCGGACAACCACCGGTACCACCGCACGTACATCACGCTGACCCGCCTGCTGTGCGCCTCGACCTTCAACGACGCCGTCGGCTACTGGTGCCGTTCCGACCCGACGGGCGACAAGTTCGGCGCCGGGATGATCGTCTCGCAATCCGTGTGGCGCAACGTGGTCGAGCCGTTCGGCGTCGCCTTGGTGCCGCCCGCGAGGTGCGCCCGGATCAGCGTCACGACCCCGGACTTCGCGGACAGCGCGTGGATCCACTTGCCCGGCCTGGACGCCGACGCGGTCCTCGCCGAACTGAACCCCGCCGTCGCGGTGCCGCTCGTGTTCAACCGGGTCAGCCGGTTGTCGACGACGGCCTGACACCCCAAGGACCGGGCGGTCCGGTTTCCAGGGAGGGAAAGCCGTATCGCTCGCCGGTTCCTGGCCCGGTACCCCTACGCCGGGCCAGGGACCGGACCCCCGGCGCGGGGGTGGGGGCGCGGGTCATCCCCGCCGCGCCCCCACATAGCAATGTCAGGAAAGGGGCTTTCAAGGCACTTTTTGTCTTGAAAGCCCCTTTCCTGACATCCGGCGGACTCGCCTACTGCCTGCAGCGCTGACCGCTGTTGACGCACTTCACCAGCTGGTTCATCAGCCGTTGCGACATCACGTTCGCGAAGTCGTCGTGATCGGAGCGCGGGTTGTGCTTCTCCTGCGCGAACGCGTCGACCGCGTACTGTCCGGCCGCCTGGATGTTCGGCGGGATGTCGTACACCAGCGTGATCCGCAGCTGTGGCACGTTCTTGAAGCCGCGCGGGCAGTTCCCGTTGCGGTCCGAGAAAACGATGTGTGTGCGGTGGTTGGCGCTGTCGGTGTTCTTCCCGTCCCAGCAGTTCGGGAACGAGTGGATCCGGGTGACCTTGCTGCCCTGCGGGCAGATCGGGTACAGCTCGGTGAGCCGGTCCTCGAAGCCGCTGCAGGTCCAGCTGGGCCGGGCGTTGGCCGGGCCGTTGGTGCTCTGCTTGGCGTCGCCGTAGAGCACGCGCAGGAACTTCGGCATCGCGACGACGCGGCGGGCGCCGCCGCTGGTGAAGGTCAGGTCCACTTTGCGGGGCCGCTGGATCTGGCCCTCGTTGTTGCCGATCTCGTTGTTGCCGTCGACGCCGGGCAGATCGGCGGCCTTGCCGTCGGACTTCTTCTTCTCGGCGTCGCCCGCGGCGTTGACGTTGCTGTTGTCGCCGCCGTTGTCGAGGCCGCCCTCGCCGTTCTGCTTCACCGCGCAGGCGGCGAGCTGGTCTTCGTTCTTCGCGACTTGTTTGCCCGCCTGCCGCATGGTGTCGCTGATCTTCTTGATCGAGGGCTTCCGCTTGTTCTTCAGTTCGTCGAGCACCTGAGCGGCTTGTTTTCCTTGCGCCAGCTGGTTGTTCGCGTTGTCGGACTCCTGGTCGAGCTTGTCGAGGTTCTCGTCGACCGCGGGCGCGGCCTGGTCGGGGACCTCGCTGAGTTCGCTGAGTTCGCTGGCGACGTCGGGGCAGTCGACCTGGGCGGCGGCCTCGTCCTTGGCCGCGTCGACGCGGTCGGCGGCGAGTTTCTCCTCGTTCGCGGCCTCGTTTTCTTCCTCTTCCTCGGTGTTGATCCGGATGACCGGCCAGAAGTAGGCCGACTTGTCCCCGTTCTTGCAGGTGGTGCCCGCGCGCAGCAGGCTCTTGTTGTTCGAATCCGCGTTGGTCGAGAGGTTCCCGACGTAGTCGTGGAGGTGCTCGGCTCCATTGCGGACGCCGGGCTGGGCGATGAAGTTGTCGCCGTTGAAGTGGCCGTTCTCGTTGCGGCCGCAGTCCACGGTGAACGTCCCTCGGGCGCCTCGTTTCGCGAGGTCGAGGTTGACGTTGTTGCCGCGGGGAACCTTCTTGATGTCGATGAAGAACGACTTGTCCGCGCCGTCGGCCCTGGCGGCGTCGGGGGTTCCGGTCGTGTTGACCACGACGATCCCGCCGACGGCGAGGGAGAGCGCGATGGCTCCCGTGGCGACCTTGGTGCGGCGTGCCATGCGGTGGCGACCGGCGGTTCTTTGGTTACGGGGCATGAACTTGTTCACCTCGTTCGGTGTCGTTGCGCGAAGCCCGGGGGGAGGCGGCGCCGGCAGCGCCGGTGTCACTGACTCCGCGTTGGCTGAAACGGCCCCGAAGCGAGCCTGGTTCAAAAAGCGATCTCTCCGTTATCTTTTCGTTACCTACGGCGGAGGTGGTAGGCGACGCCCAGAACGATGGTGATCGGCCCCCACAGGGCGAGCGGGGAGATGCAGATCAGGGCCAGGATTTCCCAGCCTTCACTGAGGTAGCCGACGCCTTCCCGCACCCCGAACACGGTGAGATGGCGGCCGCCGCCGAGCGGGATCGAGCTGAACAGCGCGGTGAGGATCAGGCCGCCGGCGACAGCGGGTACCACGGCCGCGAGCGGCCGGACCGGTTTGCCGCCGAGGAACGGGATCCATCGGGGGACGACCTCACCCCAGCCGCGAACCAGCCCGATGGTCAGGATCGCGATCACTTCGGAAAGCGCGCTCAGCGTGAGGACGTACGGGATGCTCAACCAGTAGTCCGGCATCCCGCGGTCGTGGATCTGCCCCATTTCGAAGTGCACGGCGAAAGGCAGCCGCCACAGGCACGAAGGCAGCAGGAGCCAGGGAAGCGCGTAGGCCAGGCGCATCGCCCAGCGCGGGACCGGGCGTTCGGTGTCGCCGACGGCAGGGGGCGCGTGAAGGATCTTCATGGGGCCGATCCTGCTGCCGTGAGGCGCCGGAAGGATCACTCGCGCGGACAAGTGTTCTCCTTCCGAAGAGGGAAAAGGCCCGGCCTCGGGGCAGTCGAGGCCGGGCCGGATTCCCGCTGGTCAGGCGTCCACCTTGTCCTTGGGCTCCGCCTCGGTGGCGGTGGGACGGGCAGGCAGGAAGCGCTTGATCAACGGGAAGAACAGGATCACCAGGATGATCACGTAGACCACGATCGCGAACGGGGTGTTGAACAACCCGGTCAGGCTGCCGTCGCTCAGTTGCAGCGCGCGCCGCATCTGCTGTTCGGCGGCCGGGCCGAGGATGACGCCGATGATCGCCGGCAGCACCGGCAGCCCGTAGCGGCGCATCGCGAACCCGATCAGGCCGATCACGAACATCACCAGCAGGTCGAAGATGTCCGCGTTGACCGCGTACGCGCCGACACTGGCGAAGAACAGGATGCCCGCGTAGAGGTACGGCCTCGGGATCCGCAGCAGCTTCGCCCACAGCGGCGCCAGCGGCAGGTTCAGCACCAGCAGCAGCGTCAGGCCGACGAACAGCGAGGCGATCAGGCCCCACACCAGCGAAGACTCCCGCTCGAACAGCAGCGGTCCCGGCTGGATGCCGTACTGCTGGAACGCCGCGAGCATCACGGCCGCGACCGCGGTGGTCGGCAGGCCGAGCGTCAGCATCGAGACCAGCGTCCCGGCGGCCGACGCCGACGCCGTCGCTTCCGGACCCGCGACGCCTTCGATGGCGCCCTTGCCGAACTCGTCCTTGTGCTTCGAGAGCCGCTTTTCCGTGACGTACGAGAGGAAAGTCGGGATCTCCGCGCCACCCGCGGGCACCGCGCCGAACGGGAACCCGATGAGCGGCCCGCGCAGCCACGGCTTCCACGTCCGCTTCAGATCGGCGCGCGAGAGCCACGGCCTGCCGACCGGGATCGGCTTGAAGGCGTTGCGCCGCAGGTGCGCGGCGACCCACAGCGACTCGCCGACCGCGAACAGCGCGACCGCCACGATCACCACGTCGATGCCGTCGGCCAGGTGCAGCGAGCCGAAGGTCAGCCGTTGCTGGCCGGTCATCTCGTCGAGGCCGACCAGGCCGATGGTGAGCCCGATCAGCAGCGAAGCCACGCCGCGGATCCGGGAACTGCCGAGCACCGAGGTGACCGCGATGAACGCCAGCACCATGATCGCGAACAGGTCCGGCGCGCCGATGTCGACGGCGTGCTTCGCGATCACCGGGGCGAGCACGACCAGCGCGATCGTGCCGAGGATGCCGCCGACGAAGTGCCCGATCGCGGCCGCCGCAAGCGCTTGCGCGCCACGGCCCTTGCGGGCCATCGGGTTTCCGTCGATGGCCGCGACCACCGCCGCGCTCTCACCCGGCGTGTTCAGCAGGATCGACGTCGTCGAGCCGCCGAACATCCCGCCGTAGTAGATGCCGGCGAACATGATGAACGCGCCGGTGGGCTCCAGCCCGTAGGTCACCGGCAGCAGCAGCGCCACCGCCATGGCCGGGCCGATGCCCGGCAGCACGCCGATCGCGGTGCCCAGCAGGACACCGATCGCCGCCATCGCGATATGGGTCGGGGTCAGCGCGGTACCGAAGCCGTCGATGAGTTGCTGGAACATCAGAACACCTCCATCAACGGGCCACCGGGGAGCGGGACACCGAGCAGGTTGTTGAAGACCAGGAAGGTCACGACGGACATGCCGGCCGCGATCAGCGGGTCACGCACCAGGTTGCGGCTGCCGAGCGCGTACGCCGCGCCCCAGAACAGGATCGCGCCCGAGATCGGGAACCCGACCAGGCCGATCAGTGCCGCGTTGGCGAGGAAGGCGCCGCACAGCAACAGGACCGTGCGCAGATCGGCGGGCTCGGTGAGGTCGATGTCCTCGCCGCCCTCGGCCTCGCCCTTGCCGCCGCGCAGCACGTCGCGCGCCAGCAGCACGGCGACGAGCAGCAGCAGGGAACCGACCAGGATCGGCACCGCCTTCGGCCCCACCGGTCCGCGCTGGGCGAAGTCGGTGGGGATGCGCAGCGCGTCGGTGAGCACCAGGACGCCGAGCGCCAGGAGTCCCACGCTCACCCCGAGTTCGGAGCGGCCTTTAAGCCACGTGGTCGTCATGCCAGACCCAGCTCTTTCAGCACCGTTGCCACTCGCGTGTTCTCCTCTTCGAGAAACGAACCGAACTGCTCCCCGGGAGCGAAAGCCCCGGTCCATCCGTTGCGCTGCAAGGCTTCCTGCCACTGCGGCGTCTTCTGCAGCCGATCGAACAGGCTGACCAGCTTCGCCCGGTCCGACTCGGTGATGCCGGGCGGCGCGACGATGCCGCGCCAGTTGGTGAACTTGACGTCCACGCCGGACTCCGACAGCGTCGGCGCGTCGATCCCGGGGATCCGCTTCTCGCTGGTCACCGCCAGCACCCGGAGCGTGCCCGCCGCGATCTGGTCGCGGTACTCACCGACGCCCGAGACACCGAACGCGACCTTGCCGCCGAGCACCGACGCGAGCAGCTCGCCGCCGCCGTCGAACTGGACGTAGTTGACCTTTTTGGGGGCCAGCCCGACGGCCTTCGCCATCAGCATCGGCGCCAGGTGGTCCGGGCCGCCGGGGGACGAACCGCCGCCGACCTGGACCGCGCCCGGATCGGCCTTCCAGGCCGCGATGAGCTGGTCGATCGTCTTGTACGGCGAGTCCTTGCCGACCACGACGATGTCCGACTCTTCGATCAGCTTCGCCACCGGCGTGGTGTCGAGCAGCGAAGACGGCGACTTGTTCGTGAACACGCTGCCCACGACGCCGAGACCCATCGACATGACGAGCTTGCCGTTGCCGCGTTCGGCCACCGTGCGGCCGAGACCGACCGTGCCGCCGGCGCCCGGGAGGTTGAACACCTCCGCGTTGCCGAGCAGGTCGGCGTCCTCCATCGCCTTGGTCGCCGTGCGGGCCGTGATGTCGTAACCGCCCCCGGGCGCGTTGGGCACGAGCACCCGCATCGACCGGATCTGCGAGCCTTCGTCGGCCTCGCTGCCCGGTGTGAGCAACGGTGGCACCAGCAAGACGGCGACGAGCGCCGCCGCGATGGCCAACCAGCTACTGGGCTTCACTGTGATCCCCGCCTCTCTGCCGCGTGGTTGGACATGTTGCACTCGTGTAAACAGAGATGTCCCGCTTGCGGGCCCAATGGTTGTTGTGTTCGTTTTGGTCACGCGGAGGTGGCGATGGGTGCTCGGGGTTCCTTGGCCCGCCAGCTCCTCGTGTGGCAACTGGTGGTCGTCACCTGCCTACTGTGCGCGGTGGGCGTCCTGGCCGTCACCCAGGCGGGGAACAACTTCCGCACCACCGAGGGACGCCGGGTGCTCTCGGTCGCGGAGACCGTCGCGGCGCAAGGTGTCGTGGGCGACCTCGAAAACGGCCCGTTCGAGCTCGCGGCGCCCGCGGAGACCGCGCGGAGCTTCTCCGGCGTCGATTTCGTCGTCATCGCCGACGCCCAGCGCTATGTGCTCGCTTCGCCGTATCCGGATCAGCTCCGGACGACACTGGACATCGGGGAGAGCACCGTCCTTTCCGGACGGTCGTGGGTCGGCGAACTCGACGGCTCGATCGTGGCGCACGTCCCGGTGCTCGACGAAAAGGGCGGCACGGTGATCCGCATGGTCGCGGCCGGTTCGAAGTCGCCGGGTTTCTTCGCCGGTTTCCTCGACTCGCCGGACAACGCCCTGCGGGTGCTCGGAGTCGCGCTGGTGATCGGTGTGAGCGGCTCGCTGCTGCTGGCGCGGCGGGTGAAGAACCAGACGCTCGGGCTGGAGCCGCACGAGATCACCGCGCTGGTGGAGAACCGGGAGGCGCTCCTGCACGGCATCAAGGAGGGCGTCGTCGGCCTGGACCCGCAGCACCGGATCACCCTGGTGAACGATCACGCCCGCGCACTGCTGGCCCTGCCCGACGACGCCGTCGGCCGGTCGGTCGAGGACCTCGACCTCAACGAGCGGATCCGCGACCTGCTCACCGGCCGCGCGACCGGCGCCGACCAGATCGTGCTGCGGCAAGGGAAGGTGCTGACGCTGAACCGGATGCCGATCGACGTGCGGGGGGCCGTCGTCACCCTGCGGGACCGCACCGATCTGATGACCCTGCGGGACGAGCTCGACGCCAGCAGGCACGCCACCGACACGTTGCGGGCGCAGGCGCACGAGTTCAGCAATCGGCTGCACACCATCTCCGGGCTGCTGGAACTCGGGGAATACGAAGAGGTCCGCGGCTTCGTCAGCCGGATCAGCTCGGCGCAGGGGGAGTGGCGCGCGGAGGTCGGCTCCCGGGTCGGCGACCCGGCCGTGGCGGCACTGCTGATCGCGAAGGCGTCGCTGGCGGCGGAACGCGGGGTCGGGCTGCGCATGGCCCCGGACAGCGAACTGGACCGCGTCGAGGACGCGCTCTCCACGGATTTGGTGACGGTACTGGGAAATCTCGTCGACAACGCGCTGGACGCCTTGGGTGGCGAGCAGGGCTGGATCGAGGTCGGCGTGTGGCAGGAGGAGGACGAAGTGCGGGTGGAGGTCCGTGATTCCGGGCCGGGAGTCGCGCCGGAGATCGCGGAGGAAGTGTTCAAGCACGGCTTCACCACGAAGGCCGCGGCGCACGGCCAGCGCGGTCTCGGGCTCGCGCTGATCCGGCAGGCGTGCGTCCGGCGGGGTGGTTCCGTCGAGGTGCACAACTCCGGTGGCGCGGTGTTCACGGCGAGGTTGCCGCGATGATCCGGGTGCTCGTCGTCGACGACGACTTCATGGTCGCGAAAGTCCACAGTGGATACGTCGCGCGCACGGAGGGCTTCGCCGTCGTCGGCGTCGCGCACACCGGAGCCGACGCGATCCGCCTGGCGCGGGAGCTGAAGCCGGACCTGGTGCTGCTGGACGTCTACCTGCCGGACGTCGACGGGCTTTCCGTGCTGCGGGAACTGCGCGCCACCGAGGACGTCGACGTCATCCTGATCACCGCGGCGACCGACGTGGAAACCGTGCGGCAGGCGATGCGGGGCGGGGTCCTGCACTATCTGATCAAGCCGTTCGAGTACGCGTCGCTGCGGGATCAGCTCACCCATTTCGCGTCGCTGCACCAGCGGCTGGACCGGCTGGCCGAGGCCGGGCAGGCCGACGTCGACCAGGTCTTCGGCTCGCGCCCGAGCGCGAAACCCGTGCTGCCCAAGGGACTCACCGTCCAGACCGCGCGGCTGGTGGAGACCGCGCTGCGGGGCGCGTCCGGCGGGATGTCCGCGAGCGAATGCGCCGAGGCGACCGGCGTCGCCCGGGTGAGCGCGCGCCGGTACCTGGAGCATTTCGTGGCGACGGGAAAGGCCGAGGTGACGCTGAAGTACGGCGGTACGGGACGGCCGGAGCGCCGGTACCTGTGGTCCTGACCGCCCCGCCCCACGCTGCGTTTCGTCCTCTGAATGCGGCAGGACACCGCACTCGCGTGATCAGAGCCGGAACTCGCGTGATTGAAGCCGGGACATGCGTGCTTGGAGCCGGAACTCGCGTGATCAGAGCCGGAACTCCGAGTGCGGCGTCCCATCACGTGAGTTCCGGCTCCAAGCACGCGAGTCACGTGTCTGATCACGCGAGTTACGCCTTCACCCTCGGCGATCCCTGCGGTTGGCCGTCTAAACGCGGGGGGTGAGGAGGGCGTTCAGGGCGCCGTAGTCGAAGGACTCCTCGAGGCGCGAGTAAGTGCCGGTCGAGAAGAGTTCCCGCGCGCTTTCCCGGACGACGGCGTAGGCGGACTGGCTGATCCCGGAACCGACGCTCACCCGCGCGACCCCGAGCCCGGCCAGTTCCTTGACGCTCGGCGCGCCCGGGTGGGCCATCACGTTCACCGGCGCGTCGATGCCCTCGACGAGCGCGGTGATCACGGCGGGATCGGTGGCGCCGGGCACGAAGATCCCGTCGGCGCCCGCGGCCAGGTAGGCGGCCGCGCGCTCCAGCGTCTCCGGCACGCCGCCGAGCCCGCGGAGGAAGGTGTCGATCCGGGCGTTGACGAACACCTCGTCGCTCGCCGCGCGGGCCGCCGCGATCCGCGGGACCACCTCTTCGGGCGGCCGTGGGCCGTCCTCGATGTTGATGCCGACCGCGCCGGCCGCCACCACCGCGGCGACGGTTCCGGTGACGTCCTCGGGCGTGTCCGCGTGCCCGCCCTCGATGTCCGCGGTCACCGGAACCGTTGTCACGCGGGCGATCCTGGCGATCAGGTCCACGGCGAGGTCCCGGCCGAGCAGGTCGCCGTCGGGAGCGCCGAGGCTCCACGCCACCCCGGCGCTGGTGGTGGCGATCGCCGCGGCGCCCGCGTCTTCCACGATCCGGGCGCTCGCGACGTCCCACGCGTTGGCCAGCACCAGCGGGCTGGACGGGACGTGCAGGGAACGGAACAGCCTGGCCTTTTCGGTTGTCATGGCGTCAGTCCAGCAGCTTTGCGACATCCCGGTCTGGCGGATTCGCGACATCGACGTCGGCGCGGAGTCCGGCGATCAGGCGGGCGAGGCCGTACTCGAAGGAGGCGGCCGGATCCTCGGCGTGGTCGCTCTCGGCGTGCTGTTGCTCGTCGATCGCGCAGCCGAGGGTGTACCGGCTGATCGCGAGGATCGCGTACGTCGCGTCCTCCTCGTCGAAACCGGCCGCCAGCAACGGTTTGATCAGCGGCGTCATCGCCGAGCGCTCGGTCGGCCGCGTGCCCGCGTGCAGGCGTGCGCCGTCCCGGTAGGACAGCAGGGTGCGGCGGATGGTGCGGGCCCGCCAGGCCAGCCATTCGCCCCAGTCGGCTGTCGCGAGGGGACCGTCCAGCGGGGAGAGCTGGTCGTCCAGCATGGTTTCGGCCATCTGATCCAGCAACGCCTGCTTGCTTTTGAAGTGCGTGTAGAGCGCGGGACCCCGCACGCCGAGCTTCTCCCCGAGCCTGCGCAGGCTCAATCCGTCCAGCCCGACCTCGTCGAGGAGTTCGAGCGCGGCTCGAACGTAGCCATCCCGTCTCACGACCATGGGCACACCTTTGTCCGTCCGTATCGGACTTGACAACTCGGGTTGATCTTATCACTGTTAAGTTCTTAACGGCGATAAGATTGGCAGGTAGGATGATCGGAAGTACCGATGACGCGCGAATTTCCCCGGCTTTGTGGGGGATGGCGTCGATCTTGACCGTCGGCGGGTTCCTGTCGATGTTCACCTCGACCGTCGTCAACGTCGCGCTCGGCACGATCGCGGCCGGATTCCGGGCACCCCTCGGTACCGCTCAGTGGATCGCGACCGGTTACCTGCTCGCGCTCGCCGCGATGGTGCCGGTGAGCGGCTGGGCGAGCCGCCGCTTCGGGACGACCAGGCTCTGGCTGGTGTGTGTCGGTCTGTTCGCTCTGCTCTCGGCGCTTTGCGCGACGGCGACGTCGATCGAGGCGCTGATCGCTTTCCGTGTCCTGCAAGGCGCCGCGGGCGGACTGCTCGTCCCGGCGGGTCAGATCCTCTTCGCGGTGACGGCGGGGCCGAAACGGCTCGGCCGGATGATGGCCGTGCTGAGCATCCCGATCTACCTCGCCCCGGTGCTCGGGACCCTCTGCGGCAGCGTGCTCACCGAGCGGTTCGGGGTGCCGTGGCTGTTCCTGGTGAACGTGCCGCTGTCGGTGCTCAGCCTGGTACTGGGCCTGAGGTGGCTGCCGAGGGAAAGGCTCGCGGACCCTCAGCCGCTGGACAGGCGCGGCGTACTCCTCACCATGACCGGTCTGCCGCTGCTCGTGTACGGCTTCGCCGAAGCGGCCCCGATCGCGGTGGCCGCCGGCGCGATCCTGCTCGTGGCCTTCGCGGTCGGCGCGCTGCGGTCGCCCGCCCCGCTGCTCGATCTCCGGTTGTTCCGCGACCGCGCGTTCTCCTCGGCGGCCGCCGTCGTCTTCGGGATGGGGGCCGCGCTGTTCGGCGCGATGATCGTCCTGCCGCTGTACTACCTCGACGTCCGGCACGAAAGCCTCGTCGCCACCGGGTTCCTGACCGCGCCACTGGCACTCGGCACGGTGCTCGCCCTTCCTCTCGCGGGCAGGCTGACCGACCGGATCGGCGGCGCGCGGGTGATCTTCGCCGGGCTGATCGTCACGATCATCGGGACGGTGCCGCTCGCGCTGCTCACCGAGTCCGACGACTACCGGTGGCTCTCGGCCGTGCAGTTCGTCCGCGGCTGCGGCATCGGGCTGACCACCACCCCGGCGCTCGCCGCCGGACTGAGGTCGGTGGCGAAAGAGCGAATTTCCCACGCGATGCCGTTGTTCGCCATGCTGCAACGGATCGGCGGATCGTTCGGGACGTCGATCCTGACCGTGATCGTCTCCGCGCGTCTCGCCGCCGCTCCGGGGTCCGCGGCGGCCGTCGCGGGCACGCATTGGTGGATCGTGGGGATCACCGCGGTCGTGCTGATCCCGTCGTGGATCCTCGTCCGCGCCGAATCGTCCACAGTGGACTGACCGGGGCCGGTGGGTTTGTTCCCGTCCGGGGGTTCCCCGAGGTTTCCACTCTCGTGAGCGCGTCTCCGCCGTGGCATTCGGGACACTCGGTGGACAACGCCGTAGGCTCAGGGGAATGAGCACGGCATCCACCACGGAGCATCCGATGGTCGAAACCCGGCACCAGACCCAGTTGCTCACCCTGCTGCGCGACGAGGGGCCGATGTCCCGGGTCGAGCTGGGGGAGCGACTGGAGTTGCCGCGTGCCCGGGTGGGCGCCGAGGTCGCGCGCCTCGCCGAGGTCGGCCTCGTCGAAACCGCGGGCCCGTCGGCGAGCCGGGGCGGCAGGCGGTCCACGCTGGTGCGGCTGGCGGGAGACCTGCGCGTGCTGTCGGTCGACGTCGGCGCGACGTCGGTCGGGGTCGCCCTCACCGACGCTTCGTGCGAGGTGCTGGTGCACACCGTCGAGGACTGCGACGTCCGGCAGGGGCCGCACGCGGTCCTCAAACGCGTGGCCGCCCTCGCGGAGAAGATCCGCGAAGAGGCGCCGGGCAAGCTGATCGCCGCCGGGATCGGGCTCCCGGGGCCGGTGAGCTTCGCCGAGGGCATGGCGGTCGCGCCGCCGATAATGCCCGGCTGGGACCGGTTCTCGGTGCGTGACCACCTCGGCGGAGTGCTGCGCTGCCCGATCACCGTCGACAACGACGTGAACTCGATGGCGCTCGGGGAACGGCACGCCGGCGTCGCCCGCTCCATCGACGACCTGGTGTTCGTGAAGATCGGTACCGGTATCGGCTGCGGGATCGTGCTGGGCGGCAAGGTGTACCGCGGTGTCGCCGGTACCGCGGGCGACATCGGGCACATCCGCCTCGACGACTACGGGCCGACCTGCGCCTGCGGTGAGACGGGCTGCCTCGAGGCGTACTTCGGCGGCGCCGCGCTGGCCCGCGACGGGCTGACGCTGGCCCGCAGCGGCCGGTCGACCTACCTCGCCGACGTCGTCGCGGCCCGGGGCGCGATCACCGCCCAGGACGTCGGCCGCGCGGCGGCGTCGGGCGATTTCGGCGCGGTCAACCTGATCCGCGACGGCGGACGGCGGCTCGGTCAGGTGGTCGCCTCGCTGGTGAGTTTCGTGAACCCGGGCATGGTCGTGATCGGCGGCGGCGTCGCGCAGCTCGGGCATCAGCTGCTCGCCGAGATCCGCAGCTCGGTCTACCGGCGGTCGCTGCCGCTCGCGACCGGGAACCTGCCGATCGTGCTGTCCGAGCTCGGGGACACCGCCGGGGTCATCGGGGCCGCTTGGTCGGCGACGGACCGGGCTTTCACGCTGAGCAGCTGAGCCGGCGGCGGCGCAGAGCAGGAGCACCCGCCAGGCGAGGCCGCCCCAGGTGCTCGGAGTGGGCGGTTGCCCGTATCCGGCCATCCCGGCGAGGACGATCGCGACGATCAGGTCCGCGCGTTTGCCGGTGAGCAGGGCCACGGCCCTGCCGAAGGACCGGAATCGACGTCTGGGCGGCTTGTCCGTGGTGACGCTCATGAGGTTCTCCTTCAGGCCGGACTCGTTCCGTGAGTCGTCACTTTGGGACGTCGGGCGCCACCGCGGCACGCCTGATGCCGGGGAGGGCCGGGGCGATCCGGGGAATCCCGGGGCAGGTTCGCGGCACGGTGACCAGGCGGGTTCCACCGACTACACTTCGTGTGGCCGGGGAGGGACCGATGGCCGAGGCGAACAGATTGCTGCGGGCGGCGAGAGAGCGTCTGCCCTCACCCGGCGCGCCGGGTGAACGGGCCAGCCGGGCGGAGGTCGCGGAAGCGGTCAACGCCTGGTTGTGGGAGGCCACGGGCAAGCGGCACGCCCTGGACGCGCACTATCTGGCCAAACTCGAGCGTGGTGTCGCGAGGTGGCCCAACGCGGCCTACCGTGCGGGGCTACGGCACGTTCTCGGAGCCGCGGACGACGCGACGTTGGGATTCGTGCCTCCTCGTCGCGCATCGGGCGGTCCTTTGCCTTCACCGGTCCTCTTCGAGTCCCGGTGGGACTCCAGGACTATGATCGAACGGGCGATCGCCCTGGCCGACCACGATCTCCTCCCGCCGGAAAGGGGAAGATCGTCCGCTCGCGAGGGAACCTTGATCGGCCACGTGCTCACCGCCGAGCTGCGGCCGTTCCTGTCACCGGTCGACGGCGTGGAAGAGCGCGGGGGAAACGCCTTCAGCCCACCGGAACTCGACGCCGCCGAGCAGTTCGTCCAGGTGCTGCGCTCGTGGCATTCCGCGCACGGAGCGCTCTCCCGGGCGGCGGTCGTCGCCCAGCTCGGAGCTCACGTTCGCCGTCTGCGCGCCGCGCCGCAGGGCACCCCCGAGACCATCCGGGGCTTCCGGGTGGGGGCCGAGATCGCGGACATCGCAGCCTCGATGGCTTGGGACACGGGCGAAAGCGGTACCGCCCAACGCTACTTCGTGCTCGCCGCCCAGCTCGCCCACGCGGCGGGCGACGACGCGTTGGCCGCGGTCGCGTTGGCGTCGCTCGCCCGTCAGTGCTTCGACATGGGACGCCCCGATGACGGGCTCGAGGTCGTCCAACTCGCGCAGTACTGCACGAGGCGCATCGCGACGCCGAGACTACGAGCAGTTTTGGCCACGCGTGAAGCGTGGGCCTACGCGCTTCAAGGCGAGCCGCGAGCCTTCCGGCGCGCGGTCGCGCTCGCCGAGGACCACCACGGCGAAGGAGTGCGTGATCTCGATTCGCGGACACCGTCGGCGAGAAGTCTTGACAGCGCGGAACTCGCGGGTGTCATCGGTGCCCGCTACCGGGATCTCGCCCGGTACGACCCGCGGTACGCCGTGACCGCTCAGACCTACATCGGCCGGGCGCTCGACCTGCGAGATCCGGGCAGGAAGCGCAACCGGGTCTTCGACCTCATCGGTCTGGCCAGGGCGCATCTGCTGTCACGCGAGCCCGAAAGGGCCGCGGAGCTGGTCGCGGAGGCGCTGCCTTACGCGGGTGCGTGGGCGTCCGGGAGGGTCGGTGTGCGCTTGAGGGACTTCCATCGTGAGGCCGCGGTGTTCGCTACGGTGCCCGCCGTGCGGGACGTCCGTGACGCCGTCCTGAAACTGACCGCTTGATGAGAGGAACTTCGTTGCGCCGCATCGGAATCACCGGACACTCGAATCTGTCCGAGACGACGGCGCCGTTGATCGCCGATGCTCTTCACCGGGTGCTCGCCGACCTGCCCGACGGACCGCTCGTCGGCGTTACCTGCCTGGCCCGTGGCGCCGATCAGCTCTTCGCCCGCGCGGTGCTCGACCTCGACGGTTCGCTGGAGGTCGTCCTCCCCGCGCACGACTATCGCGATCGGAAGGTCAAACCGGACAACGCGGCCGACTTCGACGAGCTGCTCGGCCGGGCGGCGGTCGTCGACATCCTGCCGTTCCCCGAGTCCGGCCGCGAGGCCTACATGGCGGCCAGTGAGCGGGTACTGGCCGAGGTGGAGTCCATGATCGCGGTCTGGGACGGCGGGCCTTCCGGCGGTCACGGGGGCACCGCCGACGTCGTCGAGGCGGCGCGTGAGCGCGGTCTGGCGGTGACGGTCGTCTGGCCCGTGGGCGCCACCCGCGGGTGAGCTCAGGGCACGTTGAGCACCCACTTGATTCCGATTAGTAACGTCAAGATCGTACAGACTTTCGCTCGAAAAGTACGAAAGTCTGTGTCGATCTGGACGGCTATTCGGGTGACGGCGGGCATTTCTGTCCTGTTGTCACCTTGACGAGTGACACGCACCACCCTACTTTCGCTGGCTAAGTAACAAAGTTTGTTACGGCCGATTCGTAAGTGAGGGATGTGTGGCCGCGACGGAATCCGGGCAGCTCGACCCGGTCAGCCCACGCACGGCGAACGCCGCCGACGGGTTCTCGGCGGGGAAACGTACCTCGAACCTCGCCGCGCTCCTGCGGGCGTTGCGCGTGGGGCCGCTCTCGCGCACCCAGCTCGCGGCGCGCTGCGGGCTCACCAAGGCGGCCGTCTCCGGGCTGATCACCGAGCTGACCGAGCGCGGTCTCGTCCGCTCCGCCGGACTCCAGGGCGGGGGCAACGGCAGGCCCAGCCAGCTGGTCGAGCTCAACGGCGCCAGCGCCTACGGGCTCGCGCTCAGTGTCGAGGCCGACCGTTTCGCCGCCGTCGTCACCAACCTCGAAGGCAGCGTCGTCGCCGAACGCACCGAGACCGCCGACGTCGCCGCGCTCGGGCTGCACCGGAGCATGGACGAACTCGCCTTCCTCGCCGGACGGGTACTGCGCGACGAGCAGCCGGTCGGCGTCACGGTGTCCGTCCCCGGGCTGGTCGACTCGGCCGCCGCCGTCCTGCGGTTCGCGCCGACCCTGCGCTGGCGCGACGCCGAGATCGCCGATCTGCTCGCCGCCCGGCTCGGCCTGCCCGCCGACGCCATCGCGGTCGACAACGAGGCCAACCTCGGCGCGGTCGGCGAGGCTGTCGCCGGTGTCGGCCGCGGCGTGCGGGAACTCTTCTACCTCAGCGGCGGCACGGGTGTCGGTGGCGGACTCGTGTCCGGCGGCGCGATCCTGCGCGGCGCACGGGGTTTCGCCGGCGAGGTCGGGCACATCGCCGTCGACCCGTCGGGCGAGCAGTGCCCCTGCGGCCGGATCGGCTGCCTGGAGACCAAGGCCGGGCTCAACGCCGTCCTGCGCGGCGCCGCCTCGCCCGGCGACCCGCTGCACGATCCCGCGCTCGGCGTCGACGGCCGGGTCGGGCTGCTCAAGCACCGCGTGCGGCGCGGTGACCAGCGCGCGGTCGGCGCGGTCTCGGAACTCGGGGTCGCGCTCGGCATCGCGGTGTCCACCGTGGTCGACGTCCTCGACCCGGACGTCGTCGTGCTCGGCGGCTACTTCGCCGAACTGGGCGAATGGCTGGTCGAGCCAGTGCGCCGCGAACTGTCCGCCCGTCCGCTCGGGCACGAGCCCGCCTGCCGTGTCGAGCCGTCGCCGCTGGGCACCACCGCCCCGCTGCGCGGCGCCGCACACCTTGCCACCGAACGGCTTTTCGCCGATCCGACGCTTGTCCCGTTCGTCACCCAGGAGGCACCGGCATGACCCTGCTTTCGGTCCGGGGGATCGTGAAGACCTTTCCGGGGGTGCGCGCGCTCGACGGTGTCGACTTCGACGTCGAACCCGGCGAGGTGCACTGCCTCCTCGGCCAGAACGGCGCGGGCAAGTCCACGCTGATCAAGACGCTCGCCGGGGCCCACCGTCCCGACGGCGGTGAGATCTTCTGGCAGGGCGAGCCGGTCACGCTGCCTTCGCCGGTCGCCGCGCTGAAGATCGGCATCGCGACCATGTACCAGGAACTCGACCTGGTGCCCGGACTTTCCGTCGCGGACAACATCTTCCTGGGCCGCGAGCGCGCGACGTTCGGGTTCACGCGGATCAGCGAGTCCCGGAACAAGGCCGCCAAGCTGATGGCCCGGCTCGGGCATCCCGAGATCACGCCGTCGACCGAGGTCGGCAAGCTGTCCGCGGCCGGGCAGCAGCTGGTCTCGATGGCGCGGGCGCTCGCGTACGACGCGAAACTGCTGGTGATGGACGAGCCCACCGCGGCGCTGGCGGGCGAAGAGGTCGACAACCTGTTCCGCATCGTCGGCGAGCTGACCGCCGAGGGCGTCGCGATCATCTACATCTCCCACCGGCTCGAAGAACTGCGCCGGATCGGGCACCGCGTCACCGTGCTCAAGGACGGCAAGACCGTCTCCACCGGCCTGGACGCCAAGGAGACGCCGACCTCCGACCTCGTCGCGCTGATGGCGGGACGCAAGGTCGAGACCGTGTTCGGCCCGCGCCACCAGGAACACGTGGACGCGAGCAACGAGGTCCTCAAGGTGGAGAACCTGACCACCGTCGGCGAATTCGAGAACGTGAACTTCACCGTGCACGCCGGTGAGGTCGTCGGGATCGCGGGTCTCGTCGGCTCGGGGCGCAGCGAGCTGCTGGAGACGATCTTCGGCGCGCGCAAGCAGGACGCGGGTTCGGTGTCGGTCGACGGCGAACCGGTCCGGCCGGGCAGCGTGTCCGCGGCGGTCAAGGCGGGCATCGGCCTGGCACCGGAGGAACGCAAGAGCCAGGGACTCCTGCTGGACCTGCCCGTCGTGCACAACGTGACCCTGGCGAGCCTGAGCAAATACGCGACGTTCGGCTTCACCGAGCGGGGCAAGGAACTCGACGACGCCGGGGAAAGCCTGCGGCGCCTCGATCTCCGGCCCGCCGACCCGCACCGGATCATCCGCACGCTCTCGGGCGGCAACCAGCAGAAGGCGGTGCTCGCCCGCTGGCTGGTGCGCGGCTGCCGGGTCCTGCTGCTGGACGAGCCGACGCGCGGGGTCGACGTCGGCGCGCGGGCCGAGCTGTACCGGCTGATCGAGGAACTGGCCGCGACCGGTGTCGCGATCGTGCTCGTCAGCAGCGAGATCCCCGAAGTGCTCGGACTGTCCGACCGGGTGCTGGTGCTGCGTGAAGGACGTGTCCTGGCTGAAAAGCCGTCTGCGGAGCTGACAGAGGCGGATGTGCTCGACGTGATTCTCGAAGGGAGTGCGGCGTGACCGACCAAGCCGAGTCGGTGCGTACGGAAGCCGCCGTGGAAACCGTGCCACCCAAGAAGAACGGATTCAAGTTCACCGCCGACCCCCGGTTGCTCGGGCTGACCGGTGTGCTGGTGATCCTGTGCGTAGTCGGCCAGGTCACCCGGCCCGACCAGTTCTTCACCGACGGCAACATCTCCACGATCCTGCGCCTGGCCGCGGCGATCGGGGTGGTCAGCGTCGGGATGACGTTCGTCATCATCGCCGGGGGCATCGACCTCTCGGTCGGGTCGATCGTGGCGCTCTCCAGTGTCTGGCTGACCACGTTGGCCACTCAGTCCTACGGCCCCTGGGTGATGATCCTTTGTGGACTCCTGGTCGGTCTCGGCTGCGGGCTGGTCAACGGGATCCTGGTGTCCTACGGGAAGATCGTGCCGTTCATCGCGACACTGGCGATGTACGTCTCGGCCCGCGGGCTCGCGGAACGCATCAGCGGTCGCCGCACGCAGGTGGTGTCGGACGCGGGCTTCCTGGAGTTCTTCCGCGGCGACCTGCTCGGCGTCCCGGTGCTGATCTGGATGTTCGCGCTGGTGTTCGCCGTCGGCTGGGTGGTGCTGAACCGCACCACGTTCGGCCGCCGCACCTTCGCCGTCGGCGGCAACGCCGAGGCGTCGCGGCTGGCGGGCATCAACGTCAAGCGCCACACCGCACTCGTCTACGGCGTCGCCGGGCTGTGCTGCGGCATCGCCGCGCTGATGGTCGTCGCCCGCACCACCGCGGGCGCCTCGACCAACGGCATGCTCTACGAACTCGACGCGATCGCGGCGGTCGTCATCGGCGGCACCCTGCTCACCGGCGGCCGCGGCTCGCTCATCGGCACCCTGATCGGCGTGCTGATCTTCACCGTGCTGTCCAACATCTTCACGCTCAACAACCTGGACACCGACATCCAGAACATCGCCAAAGGCGTGATCATCGTGCTGGCCGCGCTGCTCCAGTTCCGCTCCGTGAAGAAAACCAAGACGAGTACTTAGTGGTCACCCCCGTCACCGTGGATGGAGAGTCGTCATGACCGAACAATCCCTGCACCGCCGCCGTTTCCTGCTGGGAGGCGCAGCCGTCGGAGCGGGTGCGCTGCTGACCGCGTGCACCTCGAACGAGGCACCGGCGCAGAACAACGCGGCCAACGTGGCCAACGCCGGGGCCGACTCGCAGCCCGGAACCCCGGTGACGATCGGGTTCTCGGCGCCCGCCGCGGACCACGGCTGGATGGCGGCCATCACCAAGAACGCCCGCGCGCAGGCGCAGAAGTTCAGTGAGGTCACGCTCAACGCGACCGAGGGCACCAACGACGTCAACCAGCAGATCTCCCAGGTGGAGACGCTGATCAACGCCAAGGTCAACGTCCTGGTGATCCTGCCGTTCGACGGCAAGGCGCTGACCGCGGTCGGCCAGCAGGCGATGGACGCCGGCATCCAGGTGATCAACCTGGACCGCGTCTTCGACACCCCGCTCGCGTACCGCACCTGGATCGGCGGCGACAACTACCGCATGGGCGTCAACGCGGGCAACTACATCGCCCAGCAGATGAAGGCGAAGAACATCGCCAGCCCGGTGATCGGCGAGGTCGCCGGCATCGACTCGCTGCCGCTGACCCAGGAACGCAGCAAGGGCTTCAAGGACGCGTTGGCCCGTCAGGGTTTCGCCGTCGGCCCCCGCGTCTCGGCAGAGTTCACCCCGGAGTCGGGCGAGAAGCAGACGTCGAACCTGCTGCAGTCGGCGTCCAAATTGGACGCTCTGTGGAACCACGACGACGACCAGGGGGTCGGCGTCATCGCGGCGATCAACAACGCCAACCGCAAGAACTTCCTGATGGTCGGCGGCGCCGGTTCGAAGAACGCGATGAACCTGATCAAGTCCGATGCCGAGCCGCTGAAGGCGACGGTGCTCTACAGCCCGTCGATGGCGTCTTCGGCGATCTCGCTCGCGCGTCTGCTCGGCCAGGGCAAGGGCGCCGGTGACTTCGCCGAGCACGAGATCCCCGCCGAGATCACCACGTACTCCGCGGTGGTCACCAAGGAGAACGTCGACAAGTACATGGACGTCGGCTTCGACTCGTAAGACCTGCGTACCCGACACACGCACGCTTATCTAGGAGGGGCATGAGCACGGCAAAGGAAACGATCGGGATCGGCATGGTGGGCCACGCGTTCATGGGTGCGGTGCATTCGCACGCGTGGCGCAGTGTGCACCGGTTCTTCACGCCACCGCTGATCCCGAGACTCGCCGTGCTCGGCGGCCGTGACGAGGTGCGGGCGAAGGCCGCGGCGGAACGGTTCGGCTGGGAAGACGTCGAGACGGATTGGCGCGCGCTGATCGCCCGCGACGACGTCGACCTGGTCGACATCTGCACGCCGGGCGACAGCCACGCCGAGATCGCGATCGCCGCGCTCGAAGCCGGAAAGCACGTGCTGTGCGAGAAACCGCTGGCCAATACCCTCGCGGAAGCCGAAGCGATGGCCGAGGCGGCGGCGAAGGCGCGGGCGAACGGCGTCCGGTCCATGGTGGCGTTCAACTACCGCCGGGTGCCCGCGCTCGCACACGCCAGGAAACTGGTGGCGAGCGGGGCGCTCGGAGAGATCCGCCATGTGCGGACGGTGTACTTGCAGGACTGGCTGTCCGATCCCGAGTCGCCGATGACCTGGCGGCTGCACAAGGACAAGGCGGGCTCGGGCGCGCTGGGCGACCTCGGCGCGCACATCGTCGACGCCGCCCAGTTCGTCACCGGCGAGACGATCACCGGGGTTTCCGCGCTGACCAACACCTTCGTCAAGGAGCGGCCGGACGGTGACGGCGGCACCGGACAGGTCACGGTCGACGACACCGCGCTGTTCCTCGGCCGGTTCAGCGGAGGGGCGGTGGCGAGTTTCGAGGCGACCCGGTTCGCGCTGGGCCGCAAGAACGCGATGCGGCTGGAGATCAACGGATCGAAGGCAAGCCTGGCGTTCGACTTCGAGTCGATGAACGAACTGTCCTTCTTCGACGGCGGCCAGCCCGCCACCGAGGCCGGGTTCCGCCGGATCCTGGTCACCGAACCCGAGCATCCGTACGTCGGGGTGTGGTGGCCGCCGGGGCATCTCCTCGGCTACGAGCACACCTTCACCAACGAGGTCGCCGATCTGCTCACCGCGATCGGCGACGGCACGGATCCCGAGCCGTCCTTCGAGGACGGGTTGAGGGTTCAGCAGGTCCTGGACGCGGTCGAGCGCAGTGCGTCCGAAGAGGCGCGATGGACCGCTGTACCCGGTGTGACCACGAAGGGAAGTAGCTGAGAAGTAGTTCCAGCCGAAAGTCGCATGGACGGAGAACACCGCGACTTGGTTCGATCCGAAACGTCCGACCATCCGAACACAAACGCCGTTGGACTTTTCGGGTTGGGAAAGGTGGAGGAAATGCCTGCTCAGGAACGCACGGGCATCTGGTTGATCGGGGCGAGGGGGTCTGTCGCCACCACCGCCGCGGTGGGGCTGCTGGCGCTGCGCGCGGGGGTGACGGGCGGAGGCGGCTGTGTCAGCGAACTGCCCGCCTTCGCGGAGGTTCCGTTGCCTGGCTGGGATGATCTGGTCCTCGGTGGGCACGACATCGTGCACACCCCGCTGGAGAAGCGCGCCGAACAGCTGGCCCACGCCGGCGTGTTCGGGCACTCGGTGTTCTCGGCGGTCCGGGCCGGGCTGGCCGAAGTGGACGCCGAGATCCGCGACGGCTACCACCCGGCGACGCATACGGGTGCCCAGGCCGACGCGGCCGCCCGGCTCACGGCGGACATCCGAGCTTTCGCCGACCGGCACGACCTCGCGCGGGTCGTGGTCGTGAACGTTTCCTCCACCGAGGCCCCGTGCCCCCACCTGCCCGAACACGACGATCTCGACGCGCTGGAAGCGGCGCTGTCCGACCCTGCCCGGGCGGTGCTGCCCTCCAGTTCCCTGTCCGCCTACGCGGCCCTGAAGGCGGGGAGCCCGTACGTCGAGTTCACGCCGTCGGCCGGGATCACGTTGCCCGCGCTGCGGAAGCTCGCCGAGCGGGAAGGCCTGCCGTACGCGGGTTGCGACGGCAAGACCGGCGAGACCCTGCTCCGCACCGTCCTCGCGCCGATGTTCAGCGCGCGGGCGCTGAAGGTCCGCTCCTGGGCGGGCACGAACCTGCTCGGCGGCGGCGACGGCGAGACCCTCGCCGACCCGGTGACCGCGAACAGCAAGCTGGAATCCAAGGCCCGCGGGCTCGCCGCGTTGCTCGGCGACGGCGTCACCGCGCCGCTGCACATCGACAACGTGCCGGACCTCGGGGAGATCAAGACCGCGTGGGACCACGTGTCGTTCGAGGGCTTCCTCGGCGCGCGCATGAACTTGCAGTTCACCTGGACCGGCTACGACTCCGCGCTCGCGGCGCCGCTGATCCTCGACCTCGCCCGCTTCGTCACCGCCGCGCACGCCGGCGGGCAGAGCGGCGCGCTGACCGAACTCGGGTTCTTCTTCAAGGACCCGCTGGGCAGCGACGAACACCGCTTCGCCGAGCAGACCGCTCGCCTGGTCGCCTGGGCGGGAGCCCTGTGAAGGCGCCCGCTTTGAATTCATACGTGGAACTCGTGCGGGCGCCCGCCGCGCTGACGGTGCTCGGCGACACGGTCGCCGGATCCGCCGCGGCGGGGCTCAAGATGACCGGGCGGCGCCTGCTGCTGCCGTTGTCCTCGGTCGCCTTCTACTGGGCGGGGATGGCCCTCAACGACTGGGCGGACCGGAATCTCGACGCACGAGAGCGGCCCGAGCGGCCGATCCCGTCCGGACGGGTGAGCGCGGGCGCGGCGCTCACCACCGGCGCCGCGCTGACCGCGGCGGGGCTGGGCCTGGCCGCGCTCGGCGGCGGACGCCGGGCGATGCGGATCGCGGTCCCGCTGGCCGCCTCGGTCTGGGCCTACGACACCGTGCTCAAGCCGACCCCGGCCGGACCGGTCGCGATGGCGGCCTGCCGCACGCTCGACGTCCTGCTCGGCGCGGGACTTGAAACCCGCCGTGCGCTCACCGCCGCGGCGGCGGTGGGCGTCCACACGCTCGGCGTCACGGCTCTGTCCACCGGGGAGGTCCACGGCGCGAACCCGGCGACAGCCCGTGCCGCTCTGACTACCAGCTGTGTGGCGACAACGTTGGCATTGACCGGCCCGGCGCGCGGAGGCTGGCATCGCGCGGCCTCGATGGCCGCCGGTTCGGGCTACGCGGGTCTGGTCGGCCGGGCCCAGGCGGACGCCGTCCGCGACCCGTCGGCGAAGTCCGTCCGCTCGGCGACCAAGTCCGGCATCCACGGCATGGTGCCGCTCCAGGCGGCTGTCACGGCCAAGGGCTCGGTGCTGGGGGCCGTGCTGGTCGCGGCCGCGCTCCCGATCGCCCGCAAGCTGTCGAGGAAGGTGAGCCCCACATGAGTTTTCACCTCGGATACGGCACCAACGGTTTCTCCAACCACCGCCTCGACGACGCGCTGGCGATCATCGCCGACCTCGGATACACCGGGGTGGCACTGACCCTGGACCACGACCATCTCGACCCGTTCGCCGACGATCTGGCGCGACAGGTCGACCACGTGGCTTCCCGGCTTTCGTCGCTCGGCCTGAACCGGGTCGTCGTCGAGACGGGCGCGCGCTATCTGCTCGACCCGTGGCGCAAGCACTCGCCGACGTTGCTCGCGGACGACCCCGCGCGGCGGATCGACTTCCTGGCGAGGGCGCTGCAGATCGCCGGGGATCTCGGCGCGGACTGCGTCTCCTTCTGGTCCGGGGTGTCCACTGTGGACACAGAGGTCGCCTGGTCCCGGCTGCGTGACGGCGTCGCGGCGGTCCTGGAGCACGCGGACCGGCTGAAGGTACGACTGGCCATGGAACCCGAGCCCGGGCACCTCGTGCAGCACTTGAGCCAGGTCCTGGACCTGCGCAAGGAACTCGGCGAGCCGGAGCTGTTCGGCGTCACGCTCGACGTCGGGCACTGCGTCGCGGTCGAGCCGGTCAACGCGGCCGAGTGCGTCCGCCTCGCCGGCCCGCTGCTGTGGAACGTCCAGCTGGACGACATGCTGCCGCGGGTCCACGAGCATCTGGAGTTCGGCGACGGGCATCTGGACCTGCTCGGGACGCTCTCCGCGCTGGCGGAGATCGGCTACACCGGGCTGGCCGCGGTCGAGCTGCCCCGGCACAGTCACGCTGCGCCGGACACCGCGCGCCGGGCCTTCGAGGCGCTCACCGCCGCGATGCCGCAGACGTGGTCGGCCAAGGCGGAACGGCGGATCCGGGAGAAGCCGTCGGTGATCGGCGCGCTCTTCCCGGCCGTCGGCCGCGAGGTCGGCCGGGCGGCGCTGCGGCCGGACACCGATCCGCGGGGCCTGGTCCACGGCACCGTCGACGACCGGGCACGCGTCCGGCTCGTGACGGTCCTGGCCGACGTCCTCGACGACGCGGCGCTGGCCACGGAACTGCGCGATCTCTACCGGTTCGGCGACGACGCCGAGCGGCGCGGGGTCCTACGGGCGCTCGCCGCGCTGGAGTCCCCGGGCCCCGAAGTCACCGATGCCGGGATCAAGCTGATCGAAGACGCCTTGCGCGCCAACGACATCAGGCTGGTCGCCGCCGCCATGGGGGCCTTCGCCCGGTTCCTGGACGACCACGCCTGGCGCCACGGCGTCCTCAAATGCGTCTTCGTCGGTGTACCGCTGGCCGCCGTCGCGGATCTGGACGCCCGCGCGGACGACGAGCTGAAGCGGATGCTCGCCGATTTCGCCGACGAACGCAGGGCGGCCGGACGTGACGTTCCCGCCGACGCCCTCGAATTGCTCAAGGAGAACTGAGCCGATGCGCATCTTCGATCCCCACATCCACATGTCCTCCCGGACCACCGACGACTACGAAGCCATGTACGCGGCCGGTGTCCGCGCGCTGGTCGAACCCGCTTTCTGGCTCGGGCAGCCGCGCACCAGCGTCGGCTCGTACACCGATTACTTCGACGCGCTCATCGGCTGGGAACGGTTCCGCGCCGCCCAGTTCGGCATCCGGCACCACTGCACGATCGCGCTGAACCCCAAGGAAGCCAACGATCCCCGCTGTCGCGAGGTGCTCGACGTGCTGCCGAGGTATCTGGCCAAGGACGGCGTGGTCGCGGTCGGCGAGGTCGGCTACGACTCGATGACCAAGGAAGAGGACGAGGTCTTCACGCGGCAGTTGGCGATGGCGCTGGAGCACGACCTTCCGGTGATGGTGCACACCCCGCACCGCGACAAACTGGAGGGCACCAAGCGCACCCTCGACGTCGTCCGGGAGGCGGGGATCGCGCCGGAGTGCGTCATCGTCGACCACCTCAACGAGGTCACCGTCAAACTGGTCAAGGATTCCGGCGCCTGGATGGGTTTCTCCATCTACCCGGACACCAAGATGGACGAGCACCGGATGGTCGAGATCCTGCGCCAGTACGGGCTGGAGAAAATGATCGTCAACTCGGCAGCGGACTGGGGCCGGTCCGATCCGCTGAAGACCGCGAAGACCGGGCAGGCGATGCTCGACGGCGGCTTCACCGAGGCCGATGTCGACAAGGTGCTGTGGCAGAACCCTGTCGACTTCTACGACCAAAGTGGACGGCTCACCCTCGACCCGCTGCCCGGGTTCACGGGTGAAGCCGTGACGTTCGAGGGCAACTCGGTCCTGCGAGGTGCCCGCAAATGATCTCGTACTGTACGAACGTCCATCCCGCGGAAGACGTCGAAGGCATCGTCGCGCAGCTGGAGCGGTACGCGCTCCCGGTGCGTGAGCGGCTGGGCGCGGACAAACTCGGCGTCGGGCTGTGGCTCTCCGCGCCTGTCGCGCGTGGGCTCGCCGACGATCCTCAGGCGCGCAAGGTCTTCCGTTCCGAGCTCGACGCGCGCGGGCTCAGCGTGTACACGCTGAACGCTTTCCCGTACGGCGGGTTCCACAACGAGGTCGTCAAGCACGCCGTCTACCGTCCTGAGTGGACTCAGTCGGAGCGGGCGGCGTACACGATCGACTGTGTCACGGTGCTTTCCGATCTGCTGGCCGAAGACGCCACTTACGGCAGTATCTCCACACTGCCGTTGGCTTGGCGTGAACCGTGGAGCGAGCACGACGATCACAGCGCGGCCGTCGCCTTCGAACAGGTCGTCCGCGCGATCCGGGCCACCGGTGACCGGCCGATCCGGCTGGCCGTCGAACCCGAACCCGGCTGCGTGCTCGACACCGTCGCCGACGCGCTCGGCTGGCTGTCCGGCCGCGTCGACCCGGAGTACGTCGGGCTGTGCCTGGACACCTGTCACCTCGCGGTGTCGTTCGCCGACCCGGCGGAGACGCTCAAGGCGATCGCCGAGTCCGAGGTGGACATCGTCAAGGTGCAGGCCTCCGCCGCGCTGCACGTCGAAAAGCCGGCCGAGGCGCGGGAAGCCTTGGCGGCGTTCGCCGAACCTCGTTACCTGCACCAGGTCCGCGAGCTTTCGGGAGGCGCCGTGCACAAGGCGGACGACCTGCCCGAGGCATGGCGAGAATTACCGGGAGAAGGCCCGTGGCGCGTGCACTTCCACATGCCGCTGCACCAGGCCCCGGCCGCGCCGCTGGCCACCACGACGGACGTCCTGCGCGCCGTCGCCGCCGGACTGCCCGGCGAACCGCACATCGAGGTCGAGACCTACACCTGGAGCGTGCTCCCGGACGCGGGCGACCTCGTCGGCGGGATCGCCGCCGAACTCGAGTGGGCACAGGCGAACCTGGTCTCGGAAGGGGTTTCCGCATGAAGCCGCTGGTCGTCATCGACGTCGTCGGGCTGACCCCGAAAGCGTTGCGCGACATGCCGAACCTGTCCGCCGTCGCGAAAGACGGCTGGCAGGCCGAACTGGGCACGGTGCTGCCCGCCGTCACGTGCAGCGCGCAGTCGACGTTCCTCACCGGGCTCATGCCCGCGCAGCACGGGATCGTCGGCAACGGCTGGTACTTCCGCGAACTCGGCGAGATCTTCCTGTGGCGTCAGCACAACCGGCTGGTCGGCGGCGAGAAGCTGTGGGAGACCGCGCGGACGGCGCACCCCGGGTACACCTCGGCGAACGTCTGCTGGTGGTACGCGATGGGGATGAGCACCGACGTCACGGTGACCCCGCGGCCGATCTACCACGCCGACGGCCGCAAGTCGCCGGACGCCTACGTGCGGCCGCCCGAGCTGCACGATCAGCTGACCGGCGCGCTGGGGGAGTTCCCGCTCTTCCAGTACTGGGGCCCGACGGCGTCGCTCAAGTCGAGCAAGTGGGTCATCGGCGCGTCGCGGCAGATCCTGCGGGAGAAGCGACCCGATCTGCTGCTGACCTACGTCCCGCACCTGGACTACGACTTGCAGCGCTTCGGTCCGGACGGGCCGCAGGCCGCTTTGGCGGCGAGGGAGCTGGACAACGCGCTCGCGCCGTTGCTCGACGACGCCCGCAACGCCGGGGCGACCGTGGTCGCGCTCAGCGAATACGGGATCACGAACGTGCACCGGCCTGTCGACATCAACCGGGCGCTGCGGCGCGAGGGTCTGCTGGAGGTCTACACCCAGGCGGGGATGGAGTACCTCGACCCGTGGGCGTCGCGCGCTTTCGCCGTCGCCGACCACCAGGTCGCGCACGTCTACGTCCGCGACTCCGCCGATGTGGAGCGGGTGCGGTCCATCGTCGGCGAGCTGACCGGTGTCGACGAGGTCCTCGACCGCGAGGCGCAGGCTCGCTATGGGATCGACCACGAACGCGCGGGCGAGCTCGTCGCGGTCGCGGAGCCGGACTCGTGGTTCACCTACTACTACTGGCTCGACGACGAGCGGAAGCCCGACTTCGCACGCGGCGTCGAGATCCACCGCAAGCCGGGCTACGACCCCGCCGAACTGTTCTTCGACCCGGAGGACAAGTTCGCCAAGGCGCGGGCCGGGCTGAATCTGGCCAAGAAGTTCGCCGGACTGCGGTACGCGATGGACGTCGTCCCGACCGATCCGCGCTGGGTGCGCGGCTCGCACGGACGGCTGCCGGATTCCGCCGAGGACGGTCCGGTGCTGCTGTGCTCGGATCCGGCCTTCTCCCCGTCCGGTCGCGTCGGGGCGACCGACGTGCACCCGCTGCTTTTGTCGTTGCAGGGCCTGAAATAGGAGGAGGTGGCGTGGTGGTGTGGTCGGTGCGTGTCGCGAAAGCCACTTTCGCGACGCCTGATGTCCCGAAAGTGGCTTTCGGGACAAACTGCTGGATCCCCCTGCCACCGACGTTGCGAAAGCCACTTTCGCAACCTTCAACGTTGTGAAAGTGGCTTTCACAACACCTCCTGCCGGCTCGGTGGCTGGAGGGGGTCGGGGGGGGGGGGGGGGGGGGTTTTGGGGGTGGGAGGGGGATTCAGCTGCACAGACACACGCCGCCCCACCCCCCGCGGCCCCCCCC